>CBDUTO010000167.1:0-8419 GCA_965370315.1 uncultured Melioribacteraceae bacterium | reverse complement strand
TTTCTTTTATGCTAACCTAAATCTTTAGCACAGCACATCAAAATAAAATGTTGCCTTGAAATGAATGGAATGAAGTAAGATAATATTATTGTCTTAACAAGCGATGAGTTCAGTAAGCAAAAATTCCAAATATGCGAAGATGTAGCTCCCATTTATGGATTTTAATATTTTTTTTTGTCTATCCGTTTCCAAAACACCATTTAGTTCTACAGCCAGAGATTCTGTGTTTTCCAACCCACCTTGAGTGCTCAAGAATATAAAATTTAATATATTTGATATAACATTATAAAAAGAACAGATACTATGATCTATAAGCAAGTTCCACCATCAAAATATTTAGGAAATATTGTTAAAAGTTTTTGGATGATTGATAGCCAAGAAGATAATAGTATCAATAAAGAAAAAATTATTCCCGATGGTTATATTGAAATGATTTTTCATTATAGAGATACTTATAAGTCAAACATAAATGGAGTATGGAGAAATAGAAAAGATAAATATGTGATTGCTGGTCAAATTAGGAACCATTTTTATCTAGAAAATAATGGTTGTACTGGAATGTTTGGAATAAAATTTCAACCTTGGATTTTTAAGACTCTATTTGATATTGATATGAATCCAATAACTGATGACAACATTTTAATTCCCCCAAAATTACTTGATGATATTGCACCATTAAACTGCTTTCTCGATCAGAATTTATCATTTACGACTAAAGTTAATGGAGCCGAAATATGGTTAACAGAACTTGTTAAAAAGAAGAAGAGTATTGTTACAAAAGGTGAGTTAGCAACTAAATTGATTTTAGAAACAAATGGTTCTCTTAGCCTAAATAAAATAAGAGATAAAATTCAAATAAGTGAAAGGGCTTTGGAGAGATATTTTAAGGAGTATATAGGTTTATCACCAAAGTTTTACTGTCGTATTATTCGGTTCTCTCACATCTTCAAATTAGTATCAAATGAAAATCCAAATTGGAGTGAAATTGCACAGCAAGCTGGTTTTTATGACCAAGCACATTTTATTAAAGACTTCAAAGAATTTACTGGTGAGGAACCTTCAAAACATGGATTTACAGAGGATAATGCTGCGAATCTATTTTTAAGATCTTCTCAAATCAAGTAAAAAACCGTTCTTATTCTTTACTCTTTAAAAAACAATGTCGGGTTTTTACAATACAGAATTAAATTATCTAAATATATTTACGTGAACATTTAAGGAAAAAAAATATGAACAGAGCATTTTTAATAGTTTTTTTGCTAGCTAGTCTTTTAGCTTCATGTCAAAAATCAATGGAAACAAAAATGAAAGGTGATATAAAAATGGGAAACAAAAACATAGAATTAGTTAAGCAATACTTTGAGCACTTCAATAATCACGACTGGAATAATATGTCAAATATGTATATTGAAAATGCACATTTTAAAGACCCAACACTAGGGAAGCAAATAGTAACTCTCTCCAGAGAAGAGATTAACAATAAATACACTGAACTAAATACCATATTCCCAGATATTCATGATGAAGTTATAAAGATTTATCCTTCAGGTGATGAGTTTGTAATTGTTGAGTTTATATCAAGTGGAACGGCTGGCGATGGTAGTAGTTTTGAATTACCAATTTGTACAATCTTCTCTTTTGAAAATGGACTAATCACAAAGGATTATTCCTATTTCGATAATTTTGAGGAGTAAACAAACAATCACGCATGATATCTATGCAATTACTTTTAGGAACGAATTTATAATAATAATCCCACGACTTAAGTCGTGGGATTACAAAACAATGTTTTACTTTACTAGATGCTCTTTTACAATTTTTTCTGTATCGAGCGCAATTACTAATTCTTCATTTGTATTAATTCTTAAAATTTTAGCTTTAGAATTTTCTACTGAAATATCCATATCTTCTTTTGCTGTTTCATTTTTAACTAAATCAATTTCCAAACCAAGATATTCCATATTTTCACAAACAGCTTTTCTAACTGCAGTAGAGTTTTCACCAATTCCACCAGTAAAGACTAGTGCGTCTAATCCACCCATAGCAGCAATATAGGAACCGACATATTTTTTAATTCTATATGTAAAAATATCAAATGCATTTTTGGCTCTTTTATCACCTTCTTCAACAGCTTCTTCCAATTCGCGCATATCAGAACTTTCACCACTAACACCTATCAGTCCACTGTGTTTATTAAGCAAGGCATTCATCTCTCTTACATCAAGCCCCTCTTTCCCCATAACGTAAGTAATAATTGATGGATCGAGATCACCACTCCGTGTTCCCATTAATAGACCTTCAAGTGGAGTAAAACCCATCGAAGTATCAATTGAAACTCCTTTATTAATTGCAGCTAAAGAGCCACCGTTACCTAAGTGCGCAGTTATAATTTTCAACTCTTCATAAGGCTTACCTAACATATCTGCTGCTTTCTGAGATACAAACCTATGTGAAGTTCCATGAAATCCGTATCGTCTAATTTTATACCTACGATATAACTCGTAAGGAATTCCATAAATGTATGCGTGTGGTGGCATATTGGCATGAAATGCAGTATCGAAAACACCAATTTGTGGTGTAGTTGGCAAATGCGATTGGGCAGCTTTTATACCTTTAATATTTGCTGGATTATGGAGCGGAGCTAGTTCGATATTCTCTTTTAGAACTTCCATTACTTTATTTGTAATTAATACTGAACCAGAAAAATCCTCACCACCATGAACAACTCTATGCCCAACAGCATCAATTTCAGCTTTATCACTTATCACACCATGGTTAGGCGAAAGTAGTACAGCAAGAACATACTCAATAGCAAGAGTATGATCTAAAATTTCACCAACAATTTTAATTTTTTCTTTTCCCTTAGGTAAATGAGTTAAAATTGCACTACTCATACCTATTCTTTCAATTTGTCCCTTTGCTAGTGCTTCGTTATTGTCAGTATCAATAAATTGATATTTAATTGAAGAACTTCCTGAATTTAAAACTAAAACCTTCATCCTAATTTACTTCCTTTTATTAAACTGTTTATTTACAAATAATAAAATTCAAAATTTAAATCTCAAATAAATACCAAACTCAAATAACTAAATATCAAACGTTTATTAATTTATGGTTTTTAGAACTAACCAAACCAATGTATGTTTTTTGTACTTTTCATTATTGTTATTTATTTGTTTTTTCCAATTTGTATTTTGAATATTAATAGAACCAAAAATTGCATATACTAATTATTCTAAATCTAATAATTTATACTATCTTTATCTTTTCCTCATCATTTGCAATTTTGTTCCCATCTTCATCATATTTAAAAAAGCCTTCACCACATTTTTTGCCTAGTTTTTTGTCACGAACTTTTTGGCGAAGAATTGGGCATGGGCGATATCTTGGTTCTCCAAGAGCATTCCATAACTCTTGCATCCAGTGTAGTAATTCATCAAGTCCAATAGTATCAGCTAATTCAAGAGGACCAATCTGAAGATTGTATCCAAGTTTCATAGCTACTTCAATATCTTCTGCAGAAGCTATCCCTTCTAACAAAACATACATTGCTTCATTTAAATAAGGAACTATTACTCTAGTTGTTACAAATCCTGGATACTCATATACTTCAATTGGACGTTTTCCAATTTTTTCAGCAAAGGCCTTTGTTCGCGCAACTGTATCATCTGAAGTTTCAAGCGCTTTTACAACTTCAACTAAGCTTACCTTAGGTACAGGATTTAAAAAGTGCATACCAATTATTTTTTCAGGTCTACTTGTAGTTTCAGCAATTTTAGATAAACTTAGTGTAGCTGTATTTGATACAAGAATTGTATCTGGTCTTGCAACTTTGTCGAGATCAGAAAACACCTGTTTCTTATGTTCAAAACTCTCTTCAACTGCTTCAATTATAAAATCAGCATCCTTTACTTCATTTATATCTAAAGACCATTGAATTCTACTCATGATAGATTTCATCTCGCTCTTTGTCATGGACCATCGAGAAATTTCGTGTTCCATGGTCCTTGTTAAATGCTCTTTTGCTTCATTAACATTTTCAATTGTTCGCTCAATCATTAAAACATCTATACCCGAAGAAGAAATTGTTTGTGCAATACCTTGCCCCATAACACCAGCACCAATTATTGCTACTAATTCAATTTTATCAACTTCTTCTGGTTGAGCAAGTCCTCCTAATAAATCATTAAGAGTTACTTCTTTTCCATCCGCCATTTTATTCCTATTTAAATTTTTATATTTTGATTTCAAACGTAATCAACTTGCAAATTCTATACCATCAATATTTTTTATTTTATGGATGATTTTAACATTAATTGGTTTTCGGTTTTTACGATTTTCATTTCGAACATGTTTTTATGAGAAATCTATTCTACCTTTCTAATAGAGATTTCTCAATCGCTAAAGAACAAGCTCATTTAGAAATGACATTGTTTTTTAGCCTCCAATTATCCCAAAATTCTTTGTTTTTACTTTATATTAATAATCTTTTTTTCTGAAAATGAAAATACTTAAGCTAATTATGAGAATTATATATGCAATTGACGTAAGAATTGGGATAAAACTACTAATATAATTTCCAACAGCTAAATCTGTGTTTATTGTAGATAAGTCAGAAGTTTGTGGTACTAAATAATAAAGGAGTGAAAATATTCCCCGAATAATTTCATTATCAACAAATGCAAAAATGCTATCCCTTGCGGCTAGAATTGGAGAAAATACAAAAAATATAAGATATGAGATTACCATCGGAAGCATCGAGCTACGCGTAATAATTCCAAGCAATATGATTACGGAATATATTGACGTAAAAGCTAATGTTATTGTAAATGAAGAGAGTAAAAACGAAGCATCCCAAACATTGAATTTTAATCCAATAAGAAGCCACAAGAAAAATATTGCATAAAAAATATTGGTAAAAACCATTGCAATACCACCAAAAAACTTTCCTAGAATAACTTGTTCACGAGAAACTGGTTTTGAGAGAATTAGATCGATATTCCCCTTTTCAAGTAATGATGGAATAAAACTAGAAACAGAAAATATTGATATAAACAAACCACCAGCATAAAGTGGATAGATTAGAAATATTTTTATTCCGTTAGCAATTGAGTTATCAAAACTAGTTGTTTGACTACTAACGAATCCATCCGAAAAAGACTCAGGTGAAATAAAAGCAAACAAGAGTGCGAAAACTATGATGAAAAATGTTGAAACTGAAAAGAAAAATAGAAATATTTTTTTCGATAGAGCTTCTCTAAAAGTAAGTAGAGAAAGTGTTAAAATATTTTTCATTTTGCTCCTCCTCTTTCATCAGTAATTAAGGAAACAAAAAGTTCCTCCAAAGAGTTCTTTTGGATTGAAATTGATTTAATGTTAATTCCTTTTTTCCTTAAGTTATCAATAACAAAATTTAATTCAAGATTATCTTTTACATTTACGCTCAACTTAGTGCTACTTTCAAGCTTAATATTTATGTTTTCGAATAAAGAATCGCCAGATGTCTCTCCAGTATATTTAGCATTTATAAATTCATTGCCAACTGGATTTGCAGTTTCAATTATATAAGCTTCTTTTGTGGTTGTTAAATCCTCAACTCTTCCCATTTTAAGAAGTTTACCAGAATTCATAATTGCCACTCTATCACTGACCAATTCAACTTCTGATAATAAATGACTATTAAGAAATATTGTAGTTCCATTATTTTTTAAGTCAATTAAAATATCACGAATCTCTTTTCGTCCAATGGGGTCAACACCATCCGTTGGTTCATCCAAGAATATCAACTCAGGATTGTTCATCATAGCTTGTGCTAATCCAAGTCTTTGCATCATTCCTTTCGAATATTTACTCACCTTCATTTTTTTCCATTCACTCATTCTCACTAATTGTAAGAGTTCATCAATTCGTTTGTCAATATTCTTAGTTGAGTTACCTCCAAGTTGAGAGAAGTATTTAAGCGTCTGCTCAGCAGTTAAATAATTTGGAAATCTATGATTCTCTGGTAGGAAGCCAATTTTGTTTTTCACTTTGTAATTACTAATATCTTCACCAAGTACTTTTGCAGAGCCTGTAGTTGGAAACACTACACCAAGTAGCGTTTTGATTAATGTAGTTTTACCAGCACCATTTGGTCCTAACAACCCAAATATTTCACCCTTTGAAACTGAGAGGGAGAAGTTGTTCAAAGCTGTAACTTCAATTTTGCTTCTTCCACCTTTATATATTTTTGTTAGTTGGTTTACTTCTATTGCATTCATATTATTTAGCTCATTTTGAACAATTAAAATAGTAAATTATTTTGCGAACTTTACGCACATTTATTGACTTCTATTGCATAATTCGAGATGAATAAAAACAGAGTGGGTTGCTATTAAGTAGTCTCAAAAACATAACTCTTTACTTTATTTAGAATCTTATCTACTGCTAGAATTATTAAAAATAGATGATGAATCAAGTTCAGCATGACGTCTTCCTCTTTCTCAGTCATTCAGGGCTTGACCCGGAATCTGCAAAACTAATAGGATGTTGAAACAAGTTCACTTAGTCAATTGAACCTGCTGTCGAGGACCACTGAGCTTGTCTCAAAAGTTTCTCATGTCATTTCGAACGGAGAGAGAAATCTTCAAATTGATGCAAATACTGTAGATACTCACGTCGCTTCACTCCTCAGAATGACATTATATTGACTTTTGAGACATCTTCACTACTCCTCTATAGCAGTTTAATAAAATTAAGAATTAATATCCGAGCCCATTTCTGTTAACTTTTCTGTAATTCCATCTCTCAATCTTTGTTTAAATTCATCATTTGCAGTTGAGTCAGAATCCAATTTTATGTAGGCAAGCTTATAATGTTTAATTGCGTTTTCATTATCACCAAGAAGCATATAACACTCCGCAATGCTATCATAACAATTTGCAATTTCTGGATATAGATCTAAATTGACTTGAAAAACAGTTAATGCTTCAGTTTGGCGTTCCTGATTTATTAGGTTGTAGCCAAGTCCATTTAACGTATTCACATTATCTAAATTATATCTGCTCTCTAGGCTATCTTTTTCAGCCATTAAAAAGTCTACACCCTTCTCTGCAACCAACCCTAGGATATAATTACGTCTTTTTTGCCCTTGGAAACGATTATTGTTAGAAAACTCATCATTTAATTCTACCCAATAATTATATGATTGAGCAAAATCGTTTTCTCTAAATCCTAAGATTGAAGCTAGAATAAATTTTGCTTCATTCTTGAAAAGAATTCCATCATCTTTTACTTTATTAAAGTAGCTTATCCCTAATTCTCTATCCCCCGACATGCCACCAACCCAAACTAAAAATCCTCGAAAACCGGTAATGCCCACAGCAGGAAAATATTCATGTGCCCCAAGTGTTAAATATGCATCAATGCAATTAGGGTCCTCTTCAATCACTTCTTCTAAATAATCTTCGGCTTTCCCGGCATTCCAATACCCATTCCACCATTCACCACTCATTATATTAACTCTAGTTAAATAGGCATATGATGATCCAATATAGAACTTATTTTCAGTAGTTTGTGCTGCTTTTTCGCCAATAGTAATTGCATCCCAAGTATATTTTTGAACTTGTCGTATTAAGGCTGCCCTATCGCGAGGCCCATCATTTCCAAGATATCTAGAATAAAAGCTAGTATATGCTTTGAAAAAATGATATTTGGGAATGTTAGGATTTTGTAGAAGCTGTAAGTCAATTAAAGAATCGGCACTCTGCCAATTTCCATCAAAGAGGGATTTATTTATCTCTAGATCGATGGATGAAAATTTTACTGGCTGTGCAAATGAAATAATTGAGCTAAATAAAAAAAGCATTAATAATCTTGTCTTCATTTTGTTCCTCATCTTGGTTTGAAAATAATTTAATTTATAAGTTTTACAACACTAATAATTAACCTTTTCTTTCCTTCCTAATCAACAGAACAGTACAATAAGAATTTTGACGTATTAGATAGTGATTAGTTCTTATCCGCAAAGTTATTAGTGCAAAATATTACTAGGGGTTACATTGAGTTGGAGTTTTCCGATAAGGGGAAAATAGAGATGTGAATTAGAGGTTTGGAAGAGGTGATTCCAAAAATCTTTTGTAAAACTAAATTCTTTTTAGGATGGTTTCCCATAGCAATATTACATTGTAGATTGAGCATACTATTACCCTCTGAATCCAAGAAGAACATTTTAATAAAAGAATGGCAAATCAAAAAACTCCTACCACCTAAAAAACTTTAACCAAATTACCAATGTCTTATTGCGGTTGTGCCAACACTGGATTATACCTCAGTTCCATTTCAGTATGAATCCTTTCTATCATTTTGTGCTTTTAATATTAAATATTCTAGCTAAGTTCTAATTTACATTGTAATTTTTCGTATCTTTGCATCATGAAAA
>CBDUTO010000166.1:0-8538 GCA_965370315.1 uncultured Melioribacteraceae bacterium | reverse complement strand
ATTCCTGGTACTAACAATGGATTTCTAATACCACTTACATCAATATCAACTGAATAAATTGTATAAGGGTCTAATTCTCTAGCTCTGATAATTCCGTTTTCTTCCAGTTCAATAACCGATGTGCCAATTAAAATATTACCACCTTTAATTAATTCTTCATCTTCATCAAATTTATTATTCCCATTGGAATCTATATAGAATCTAAATGCAGCCGTAGAGCGACCAACCTGTGACCTATTAAATCCTCTAACTTCATTTGCAACTCCATCATATGTTAGCGAGCCTAAGCCCCCTAATCTAAATCCACTATTAGACAATGAACTATTTACCTGAGCATTGTCAAAATAAATTACTAGTTGTAACTGAAATGAATTATCTGAAGTAATAAAGTTTTTAGATTGACTAACCTGCAACCTAGCATTACGTTTAATAGTTGTTGCAAAACTTATAGTATAGTTTTCAAAACTGATTATTTTGAGTATCATAATATGAACGAAAAGTCATAAGATTTCCAGACATATATTTATTAAGTCCAAAAAGTGACCCAATAAAATATGAAAGTCCAAAATCGAGATAGTGCCTATAGGCTTTGCTATTACCACTAACCGCCTTAATATAATTGTACGTCAAGGAAGGATTTAATCCATCGAGAGAGGCAGAAGTTCCTATAGAATAATCATACAATTCTTGGTCACTATTTTTTGCATAATTTAATGAACCTTTTAAATTAATTTGAGCTTCAGTATATCTAAACGGAACAAAAAAGTTTGCTCCAAAATCATCAATCAAATTTGTGGGATTCATATATCCATCATTTAGAAATCTTGTATATTCAATACCAAACGAAGATTGAGAGAAATAGAGAACATCAGCTGCCAATTTCAAATATGCATTAGGAGCTATTGTCATATTGAAAAGATATTCTCCAAAGAGACGTGCTGTTGTTGAGTTATAAATTATATGTTCCGAAATATCATTTTCCAAATATTGATATCCCACTTCTGTAGTTATCCAATTGTTTATTCCATAAGCACCCTTAAAACTTGCTACATTACTATTAGTATTTTCTAATGACCCAAAGTTTATAAAATAAGTAAATTCTTCTGGACGTAATAAGTAGTACGGAGTTTGGTACAATCTTGTTTGCTCATAGTATTCCCCACCAGGTCCGTAATATTTCATTTCCAAAAGAGTTGTTCCATAAGATAAGGGCATGTCAAAAAAGAAATCACCAACTGCATCTGCTGTAGTAACTGCAATTAATTGATTACTAATATAAATTTCAATACTCCAATTTGCTTGAGTCTTATCATATACTCTTTGTGTAGCATAAGTTTGGCGCGGTTCAACTTGATCATTACTTATTTTTACTCCAGAATAATTTACTGAATATAACCCATTTAGAGAAACATCTCCTACTGTTACAGTTCTAATATATTTATTTTTATCAAATACAAAGCGCCATAAGTAATCTATATTATTATAATTTGCGTTATCAAAATCTATATTACCAGAAGTACTTATTTCACCATCTCCACCTAAGATCTCTCCACCAAGTTTGAAATTATAAAACCTATTTAGTGTTTGACTTTCACCCACACTATATCCAATATTATAGTCAAATATTGCACCACCTAAAATCTTTCGCTCTCTAGGGAAGAGCATCTCAGCATCTTCCTTATCATTCTTTTTTGAAAACACATCATATAATTTTTCTCTTTGCATTCTTTCAAATACGGGCATTAAATCTTTTGATTGGATTGAAACAACTAGATTACTAAAATCGGTTTTAATTCCTAATCCAAATATTCTTTTATAGAAATCTGCATTAAAGTAATAATCAAAGTCTGTTTTAAGGTAATCTTCAAACTTGAAATTACTTGATACATTACTTAAAGTAACTTCATTAGGAAAATATTTAATTGCAAAAGTATTTGATTTGTTATTTAAGAATCCTGATATTTCATTATTTTCGATAACAAAATATATTTCTAGGTTTTCACAAAATTCTCTAAATGGGAAGTAGAATTCATTTTTATAATGGTAGGCAACAATTGTGGTGTTTACAATTCCAGCATAAGTCATTTTTAGAAATGTTTCGTCAGCACTTTCTAGATTCTTTGACTCTTCATATTTGACTCTATTAAGCTCATCATTTTTTTTTACAGTCGACATACCCCCATCAATTTGTGCAATAAGAGCACTAGATGATATAGTTAGTAATGCTAATAGATTTATTAAAATAATTTTCAAGTTGGCTACTTTTGAATAGGATAAATAAACTCTAACTCTTTCTTATATGAATACTTATCTGGCACTAATCTACTTTGAGGTATATCTTCTTTTTCATTAAAAAGAATCTCAAGTTCTACTCTATATTTGCCTGCAGCTAAGCTATCAAGTGGAAAATCAACTCTCTTTTTCATATCGTAATAAATTTGAATAAAACTCTCATCAACAGCTACAGTATCACCATACTCATTAAATACCCTTGTAATCATATCACCAAAATATGCCGAATTACCCTCTCGCTTAATATCTACAAACAATTGCAAATTAGCTGAATCGGTTTGCATTTCCATATTTTCTAAGTTTAATGCTGTAGTAGCAGTTTCAACTCTGTAAATTACAGTTGTGACCTGGTTAAGAACAAATCTTATTTTAGCAGATATCCCTTCCTTTAATGTATCAACAGGTAGTGCTTTTGGAGTTGAAGATGTTACCATTCTTGTCCAATATGTACCAGGTTCAAGAACTTCCTGCGGCCGAACAGTCATTCTAACTATTTGCTTTTGTTCTGGAACAAGAATAAAACTTTTGGGAAATGCTCTTACCCACTTAGCTATTGATGGAAGTGAATCAGCTGGATCTTCAATATAGTTCATAGTTCCATTTCCAACAGAATCAGTTGTTGGATATCCAAAAACAAAAGAGATATTTATTTCGTACTCTTCTAAAGATTTATTTTGGACCAAAAATGTTCCAAATCTATCCTTCTTATCCATATAAACAATATATGGCGAAATAATTACTTGGCTATAGAGTGATGAAGCAACGAATAGAATTATAATAATATACTTTTTCATAGGGTTATAATTTGATTTTTATTTCTGATTGTATTTACGTTTATGCTCATCTGTTAATATGTCTAAGTTTCTATTTGCTCGGTTCATTTATTCCCTTTTAATATGAGACTGTTAAAATAATTGTACCTGAATAAATTCCATATGGCATATTTGTAGTTGTTGTAATTGAGCCACCCAGCCAAAGATAAATATTAGTATAAAACCAAAGTTTCTTAATTTTTAATTTAGAGTGTGGGTCAAAATTAGTTCTTCCTGATTGTTGATCATTATAAGACCATGATGCTTGCGATTGATCAAAGGTTATTGGTATTTGGCTACTTCCATTATTTAACGTAGTTGGTAAAACAAAATTGACTAAAATGTTTTTTTTAAACCATCTAGTGTGATAAAAGGTAAACTTAGCAGCATTAATATCTGTATCTAAAACATCTGCTGAATATCCAATAAATACTTCACCAAAGTCTAGATCGTTTAATTTTGTGATATAAATATTTTGTGCACTAATGCTCGAAAAGAAAGCAAATACGAAGAATATAGAGCATATAATTTTGGACAGAAATTTCTTTTTCATGGGTTTAAAATTATCGATTTTTTTACGAATTAACAATTTAATTAAAAGGTCTTTTTTTATAGTAAACCCCATTTATGCAATAGGAATATCAAATTGCTCTAAGTTGTTGTAATAAAAACAATTATTCTAATGCAAAGCATTAGAAATAGTTAAGATTAAGATTACTGCAACTCACTGTATATTACAACTTTACGCACATTTATTGACACTTATTGCATAATTCGGGGTTAAAATATTTTAGTTAAACATAACTCTAAATGTAGAACCAACTCCTTTAAGACTTTCAACTTCTATTTCAGCATTATTCAACTCGCAGTAAGTTTTTACTAATGCTAAACCTATTCCGTTACCATCATACTTTCTGGTATATCCCATTTCCTCTTGAGAAAAAGGTTCAAATAGTTCTACTAAATAATCGTTTTCTATTCCAACACCAGTATCTTCAATTTCGACAACCAATTTTTGTTCACTATTCAATTGAATATTAACTGTTACTACACCATTTTCTGTGTATTTAATAGCATTATCAATCAGTTGTGTAAATATTTGACTAACTGTAAATAAATCTATCATTAGAGTAGTATCATTTGCTGCGATCCTAATGGAGAACTCTATATTTTTCTTTTTAGATAACTTTTTATTCTCGGCAATTATTGGAATAATAATATCAGTATGTATATCTACTAAAGTAGGATTTGATTCATAAGTCCCAGCTTGAACTTCAGAGAGATTAAGTAGCAAATCAACTGTTCTAATAATTCGATCACCAGCCCTATCTATTATTTCAAAACTTTGAAGTAGATCTTCATCAGCAGTTTCTTCAAAATCCATTTTCATTAGTGAAGTCATACTAACTATTGCATTTATAGGCGTTCGTATTTCGTGAGACATTTGAGCTAGAAAAATAGACTTCATTTTATCTGCATTCTCAGCAAATTCCTTAGACTTCTTTAATTCCTTTTCAGATATTTTTCTTTTAGTAATGTCTACAATATTTCCTACAACTTTGTATACCTTGCCATCTAATTCCATTGGTCTTCCAGATGTTTCAACCCATAATTCATCGCCATTGGCATTGATAAACTCTGCTTCCATCTTATACGGTATACCATCTATAATACATTTTTCAAATGATTCTTTAATCAGTTTTGAATATTCTTTGTGATAATACTTATAAGTTTCTTCAATTGCAGGAACTTTACCAATTGGCAAACCATGTATTTTAAATACTTCATTTGTCCAGATCATTCTTTTTTCTGCAATCTTATATTCCCAACCGCCAACTTTGGAAAGTGATTGAGTTTCATTAAGTATATATTCACTTTTCCGCAAATGCTTTTCTTGTTCGCGTTTTACTGTAATATCTTCTTTTACTGCAACAAAATGAGCAATTTCGTTTTTTTCATCATAAATGGGGGAGATACTTGCTGATTCCCAATACAACGAACCATCCTTTTTCTTATTCTGGAATTCTCCTAGCCATGTAGATCCTGAGGTAATAGTATTCCAAAGTTCTTTGTACTCTTTATTTTGTTTCTCACCAGATTTAAGCATTTTAGGATTGTTTCCAATAGCTTCATCAAAAGTATATCCAGTAATTTCACAAAACTTTGGATTAACGTACTCAATTGTTCCTGTTGGATCAGTAATTATTATAATTGCTGGATTTTGTTCAATTGCCATATTTAAAGTTTTTACTTTATCTTCGGCTTTTTTACGCTTGCTAATATCTGTAAAAACACCAAGAATTAATGGTTCTTCACTTGGTATATCTAAAAACGAATTAGATACATGAATCCATATTTTTTTATTATTCCAAATTGATAATTCTTGTTCAAAATTAGTTTTAATTGTTCTCGTTCTAAATCGTTTTTGATGTTGTTTCTGAATATGCTCACTCACTTTGGCTGAGTAAACTATTGAAAGAATATTACCTTCAAGTTCTTCTTTAGTTTTACCAAACAATTCGCAGTATGCTTTATTTACCTTTACTATTATTCCTTTTTCATTAGTGATACGCATACCACTAGCAGAATTTTCCCAAACTGTACGAAACTCAAGTTCTGACTTTTTAATGGCAAGTTCAGTTAATTTACTTTTTGTAATATCAGTAGCCTGTGCCAAAATATATTGCACATTATTATCAGCATTGCGAATAGGTGTGTAAGTTGCTAGTGCAGTACGAATATTGCCATCAACTGACGAAAACTTGTCTTCAGTTAGCAATGGCTCTTCCGTTTTAGCTACTTTTCTTACTTGTTCTTTTATCTTCTTCTGCCACTCTAGATTGTTTTTCCAAGCTGGCAACTCCCAAAAATATTTACCTATTAACTCTTCACGCTTTCCTCCCTGTATTTTGAGAGGAAGTTCATTAATTTCTACAATATGCCCTTCTGGAGAAAGGACTGAAATAAACTGAAACTGCTGATTAAAGGCTATTCGGAAAAGCTCGTTGCTTTTAAATAATTCTTGCTCTATCTTTTTTCTTTCAGTAATATCACTTAACACACCGGTTACCTTAACGATATTACCTTCATTATCTTTTTCTACCTCAGCAATTGAGTGAATAGTTTTCCTAATTCCATTATTCTTTGTAAGAATATCAAAAACTAAATCATATATTTTATTGTTTTCTATCAAATCAATTAGTGCTTGATGCACTCTCTCTCTTTCTGGGATGCAATTTTCAACCAGATCTGCACTAAATTCATTGCTATCATTTTCAAAACCATAAATTCTTTTGGCTTCATCCGAAGCCCAGAAATATGAAGTGACATGATTATACTCCCAGTTTCCAACATGCCCTATAGCTTGAGCTTTTTTGTAACGTGACTCACTTTTCTTTAGTGCTACCCCTATAGTCTTACGCTCTTCAACTTCATTCTTTAATTCTTGTAACAGACTAAATGTTGCCTCTTTACTCTCCTCTAATTCACTAATTGCTATTCTTAAGGATTCTTCCGTTTTCTTGTGTTCATCTAGTTCTTCTTCAAGTTTTGCAGTTCTATCTTTTACAAGCTCGGAAAGTGTTTTTTTCTCTTCCCTCAATATTTCTTCCGATTTTTTAATACGTAGCATTGCCTTCACTTGAGCAGCTAGTTCTGCTTCATCAATCGGTTTTGTTACAAATGCATCTGCACCAATCTCAAGAGCCTTGATACGACTTTTTATATCTGTTTTAGCAGCTGTTAAAAAAATAATAGGAATATGCTTTAAAAGTTCGTCTTCCTTTAGTTTAGTACAAACTTCAAATCCATCCATAACTGGCATTATAATATCTAGCAGAATCACATCTGGAAGTTCAACTTTTGCTAGGGCAATCCCCTTTTTACCTGAGTCAGCAAAAAAGAACTTTGCATTTGGGAGTTTATCGGCCAATAATGCTTTTAGTACAATTAGATTATCATTATTATCATCAATACCTAAAATTTTCACATTTTCACTTTCCATTAAACCACTCCAGAATTGTTTCTCTTTAAAGGTCACCGTTAACTGATTTTACTTTATAGTCGTTAAAACCATATTCTATAAAATCATTATTTAATATTTATTTTCTCTAAGTGAATCAGCATTTTTCATAATTGCACTTTATCTTTCATTATCTTGTTTAAGATAATAAAAATAATTCTACTTCTTTTGCATAGTTAAATTTCGATAAATATTTTACAACTATCTCTTCAATTTATTTTTGTATAACCGTAAACTAGTGCTAATAGATTTAAGTATATATATATACTAACACAGGTGTATAGTATTCGTTTTACAATTTAATGCTATTCATAGTTAAATTTATTATGACATTATTTATTATAATTTCATATATTTTGAATCACTATGAAAAACTTAGTAATAAATATCACAAATAGAAGCAATAACAACTGGAGTTGGTGGCAGTTTAGTATCCATAAATAAAACCCCAGTGAAATAGAATAGATAATTGTAAACCCTTCCAAATCACTGTGAAGGGTTTTTTGTTATATGGTAGTGCAATTAAAAAAGATAAAGAATAATGATTAACTATGAAAGAAATATGAATAAAAAAGAATTTATAAAGCTAGCAGAAAATTACAATGTAATTCCTGTATACGAACGGATTACTGGCGATATGCTTACTCCAGTGTTAGCATTTCTTAAATTACGAGAAAAGGACAAATTCTGCTTCTTGTTGGAATCTGTTGAAGGGATTGGACGACTTGCACGATATTCTTTTATTGGTAAAGACCCCCATAAAATAATTTCTAACAGAAGTAATAAACTTACAATAACATCAGAGAATACTACCGAAATACTGGATGAAAATATTTTTGATTATTTGAAAGGTGAAATTGCATCCTACAAATTTCCTAGTATCGAAGATATTCCCGATTTCACTGGTGGAATTGTTGGTTACATTGGATACGAAAACATTTCACTTATCGAAGAGAAACTAAAATTTGAGAATCACGAAAACTCAGAAACTCCAGATTCAATTCTTGGAGTATTCAATACTATAATTGCATTTGACCACTACAAGCATCAACTACTTATTATATCCAATGTTCATTTAAATAGTGAATCTAATATTGACGCGGAATATGAGAATGCAAAAGCTAAGATTCAAAAAGTAAAAGAAGAACTTACAAAACCTGTTAATCATAAATCAGATTTTAGTTTTACTGAAGCGGAAGATAACGAGTTTAATAAATCCAACTTTTTTGATGTTGTAGAAAAAGCTAAACAAAACATTTACAATGGCGATGTATTTCAACTAGTACTCTCTAAAAGATTTAGTGCTGATTACAAAGGTGACTTGCTAAATCTTTATCGTGCATTAAGGATTATCAATCCATCTCCATATATGTATTTTATGGAACTGCCTGAAGACATTACTGTTATTGGAAC
>CBDUTO010000165.1:0-8632 GCA_965370315.1 uncultured Melioribacteraceae bacterium | reverse complement strand
TAAATTTGATTGATGCTCAAACGCTTGATGATTTTTTAATTGAATTTGAATTCGTTTTGTATTTCAAAACTGATTCTTATTATTCATTATTTAATGATACAACGAGCACACCATTGTTCAATCAAAAGGAGAAGTTCCTTTATTACTACACTGATTCATCTATGTTTAATACGTTCGTTAATTTTGTAGGAAGTGGAGAATCCCTTTATTCAACAGACAATGAAAACTCATCAAAAAGTAATGCATCCCTTCTCACCTTTGGAGGTGAAGTTAGAGGAACTATATCTAATAATTTTGGTTACTACGCAAGAGCAACTAATGGATTACAATATGGAGATAGTGAGTTAGCAAAATTTAAAAACAATATTAGGTATAATTACAAGTATAATTCAGATCATGATTCTTCTCAATTTTTTGATGAAACAATTGGATATTTATCAGCTGAGTTTGATTACATTAAGTTTAAAATTGGTCGCGATCGTATAAATCTTGGTTATGGCTCTTCTAAAATACTAATGGATAATTATTTTCCACCTATGGATTATCTGTCATTGCAACTAAATTATTCTATTTTTAATTTCTCCTTTTTGCATGGAAAATTGTTTGGGCAAGCATCAATAGGGGAGAATGGGCAAAGAGTTGTTAGTGATAAGTATATGGCTTATCATAGATTTGGACTTAACTTTTCAAAACATCTGCATCTTGGTATTGGTGAAACAATTATTTATTCAAATAGAAACATGGACTTGTCATATCTAAATCCATTCAACTTTTACAAGAGTGCGGAACACGCTAACCAAGATAGAGATAACTCGATGTTATTTTTTGATTTTAGAAACAACTCAGTTAAAGGTCTAACTCTTTTTGGAACTATATTAATAGACGATATTGACTTTTCAAAATTAGGAACTGATTGGTACGGTAATAAGTTTATATTTGACTTTGGTGTTGCTTATGAACCCTTCCCTGAATCATTTCCACTTACAATTGGAGTCCAATATTTAAGGATTGATCCTTATGTTTACGCTCATAGATTTGAGGATAATAATTACACTAGTATGGATATTGGAGTTGGTCCAAATATTCAGCCAAATAGTGAATCTTACTATTTTGATATTAACTATAAACCCCATTATAGAATTGAGTTGGGGATGTCATATCAATATATAAATCATGGTGCAAATGAACTTGATAAAGATGGAAACGTCAGTACTAACTACGGAGGAAATATTTTATTTGGTCATAGAGTTGAAGATAGTGATAATGTTACTTTTCTTAATGGAATTAAAGAAATAACACATCATTTTGCATTTACAGCTAAATATGAACCAATTAAAAACTATTTATTTACTTTCAAAACTGATATAATAAAAATAGATAAAGAAAATATAACTGAGTTTAATCAGATTATAGCAAATTTAATTTTATCAATTAGGATATAACCAATGTTCGTGAGATTTATAAAAAAGTATCCAATAATAATTATGACTCTAATTCTAGGAGTTATTATTGGAATAAAAGTTCAGATATATTTTGATGATCATTATGCAACAGGAAGTGGATCAAAACTAGAACAAATATTTGAACTAACAGCTTCATATTATTTTGAAGATATTGACTCAACAAAATTAGTTGAATCTGCAATAAATGGGATGTTCGAAAACCTAGATCCACATACCACATATCTCCCAAGAGAAGATGAACAAATATCAGAAGAAACATTCAGAGGTGAGTTTGATGGCATTGGTGTTGAGTTCCAAATTATAAAAGATACAATTACTGTTGTTTCACCCATAGCTGGTGGACCTAGCCAAAAAGCTGGCATTCAATCTGGAGATAAAATAGTAAAAATTGAGGGAGTATCTTCAATTGGTTTTTCAAGTAAGGAAGTTATAAAAAGCCTTAGAGGTGAGAGTGGCTCGGAGGTAAATTTCACCATCTTTCGTTCAATAAATAATAGAGAATATGAGTATTCAATAATTAGAGATAAAATTCCAATATATGCTGTTGATGTTTCACTTCTTTATAATAATGATATTGGCTATGTTAATTTATCAAGATTTTCTGAGACTTCTACAATTGAAGTATCCCGGGCATTAGCAAAGCTAAAACTTTATGGAATGAAAAAAATAGTACTTGATCTAAGAAACAACCCTGGTGGAATTCTTAACGAAGCCGTTTCGATATCAGATTTATTTTTGGATGATAGCAAACTTGTTGTTTATACAAATGGAAGGGTTCCTCAATTTGATGCTGAGTACTTTGCTGATAACATTGAGGGCTATGAAAGTTATCCTTTAGTTGTTTTAGTGAATAGAGGAAGTGCATCAGCGAGTGAGATTGTTGCTGGTGCTATTCAAGATTGGGATAGGGGATTATTGGTTGGTGAAACTACTTTTGGTAAAGGACTTGTACAAAGACCATTTTTGCTTTCAGATGGCTCTGCGGTGCGCATCACTGTTTCAAGATATTACACTCCGGTAGGTAGAGCAATTCAGCGAGATTATTCAAACGGGAAAGATGAGTATTATATGACTGTCCATGCCGAACCAGATTCAAATAAAACTGATTCTACAAAGATTGAATATTCTACTAAAGGTGGGCGGACGGTATTTGGTGGAGGAGGCATTACCCCTGATAAACTAGTACCTTATGAAAACCTAACAAATTACTCAGTAGAGTTAACACGAAATAATATTTATTATCAATTTGTTCGCAATTATTTAGATAATAACAAAGTGATGATAACAAGTAAGTATAATAACTTAAAAGAGTTTAACACAGATTTTAATTTACTTAAAAAGAAAAATGAATTTGTGAAGTTTGCTTCTGAAAACAAAGTTGAGTTTAATAAAGATGATTTTAATACTGATAAAGATTATATTTTCAGAAGACTTAAAGCATATATTGCTAGAGAACTTTGGGGAAACGAAGGTTGGTATTCTGTAATGTTGGAAAATGACAAACAATTTCAAACTGCAGTTAAGCTTTTTGAAAATGAATTAAAAAGCAATAAAGTAGATGTTAAATTGTTTAATTAAGTTTGTCATTTAGAACGAATGTGAGAAATCATTCGTATAGTAACGGATTTCTTACCCATACAGCGGGGGGCGAAATGACAGTCCAATTTTTTTATTAAGTATTTTTTAAGGAAAGATATGAGTAACAAAGATAAAATATTCAAATATTTAGAATTAAATCCAGCAATAGATGAATCAGTATTTTTAGCACCAGGAGTTAAAGTTATTGGTGATGTGAAAATAGGTGCTGGATCATCAATTTGGTATAACACTGTCGTACGTGGCGATGTAAATTACATTACAATAGGGAAAAGAACAAACGTCCAAGATTTATCAATGCTACATGTAACAGCAAAACTATTCCCACTAATTATTGGTGATGAAGTTACAATTGGGCATAGTGTTACTTTGCACGGTTGTGTTTTGCAAGATAGAACATTCATTGGAATGGGAGCTACAATTCTTGATGGTGCTATTGTGGAATCAGACTCAATGGTAGCAGCTGGTGCAGTTGTAAGGCAAGGCTTTACTGTTCCATCGGGCAAATTAGTCGCTGGAGTTCCAGCAAAAATTATTAGAGATTTAACGAAAGATGAAATTGATAATATTGCAGCATCAGCTGAGAGATATAAAAAATATTCAAAGCAGACAATTGATTCCTTAAAATAAAAAAATATTAAAAACTCTTGATAATAATTCGATAATAAGATATATTCAATTTCAAACAATGAGAAATTACTATTGAAAAATCTTTCTGTCTCTACATCCAAGCAAATTAAAGTTGAAAAAAGATTAGTCCATTCCTTGGTTAATAAACTATCAAAAGAGCTCGATATTACACTAGATTCTCTAAGTGTAAATTTTATTGATGCAGAATACATGCTTAATATTAATATAGAGTATCTGAAACACAACTATCACACAGACATAATTACATTTAATTATTCTGGAAATAACGATAATTTAGATGGAGAAATATTCATTTCAATTAGTGAAGCAATAATTAATGCTCTAAAGTTTGATGTCCATCTTGGAAGTGAAATTGTTAGATTAGTAATACACGGAATTCTTCACCTTGTTGGATTTGATGATAAAAGTGGTTCGGATAAAAGAAAGATGAAGAAAGAAGAGAATAAATTAACTGAAATTTTCGAAAACGAATTTAAAAATATACTACTAGAATATGACTACTAAAGTTGTTGAAGTTTTAGCAAAAATCTTAGACGGATTAAACAAAAAGTACTCACTTGAAGATGTTAACAAAAATCTTGCAAGTGAAAATAAGTTTGATAAACAGACTGTTTCCGCAGCATTTAGTTTAGTTTATGATAAAATTGTTGCTAATAGAATTGAAAAAAATATAGACTTTGCAGAACCAAATAAAAATATTAGAATTTTGAGTGAAGAAGAATTAGATACAATTGGAGTTGAGTATTACAGTTATTTAATTCATTTACAAAACATTGGACTAATTGACTTATCTGATTTTGAAGTATTGTTAGAACAAATATTATTATTTCCTACTAATAACATTACGTTGGAAGATATTAACTGGATGATTCTTGTTTCTCTAGTTGATTACGATTCAAAAATACTTCCTGGTAGTAGAGTTACACTTTTTTCGAGTGATACTATTAATTAGAGATAGTGTATTAATTATTGTTTCTCTAGTGCTAAGATATTAAATATTGTAAGTGACATGTTTTTCGTAAATCGAAAGTTGTAAATCGAGGGTATAAAAAACATTTTCATTTTACGATTCTCGTGCGGTTCACAGCTATCAGTTTTACTTTTATTGTTGAAGACTTTATAAGGAACATAAGTGAGAGTTGATAATATTACTATTCAGTACCTTAGTGAATTAAAGGGTATTAAAAACGCTTCAGACAATACTCTATCTGCTTATGGTAGAGACCTAAGACAATTCCAAGAGTTTTTAGAATTAAAGAATATTAGTGAAATTAATAAAATCACTAAAAAACACATTAGATTATTTATTGTTGACCTTAATTTAAAAAATAATTCAACATCAACAATTGCTCGAAAGCTAACAACTCTTCGTGGATTATTCATGTTTGGAATTAAAAATGGAATTATTGAACAAAATCCATTGAAGAATATCCCAAATCCGAAGATAAAAAGAAAGATACCTGAAACACTTTCACTTGATTCTTTCGAAAAAATTATTAAATTGTTATCGAACAAGGAGGATAGTAAAAACAATTTAAAACTAATATTAATCTTTGAACTATTATACGGCTCTGCGTTAAGAGTTTCTGAACTATGTGATTTAAACATCGGTGATATTAATTTATCCAATAGAAGTATAAAGGTAAAAGGGAAAGGATCAAAAGAAAGATATATTCCGATAGGAACAAAATCAATAACTGCATTAGAAAAATATTTAGATAGTCTTATTGTTATTTCAAAAGAATTGCCACTATTTCTAGCTCAAAATGGTAAGAGAATTTACCCAAGAATTATTCAAAAGCATGTTAAAGAACAGATTCAATTGGTAAGTGATGTTTCTAAAAAATCCCCACATATTTTAAGGCACAGTGCAGCAACTCATATGTTAGATAGAGGTGCGGATTTGTTAGGAATTAAAGAAATTTTGGGGCACGAAAACTTGAGTACTACTCAAATATATACTCATGTAAGTATTGAAAGATTAAAAAAAACATATAACACATCTCATCCAAAATCATAGGAGGCTTCAATGAATATTAACATAACTGCTAGAAAATTTAAAGCAAATGAAACGTTAAAAGAATTCATTACTAAAGAAGTAAAATCGTTGGAAAAATTTCATGATGGAATTCTAGATGTTGATGTAGTGCTTAGTTATATTCATGATAAAGATAGTATTAAAACTGCTGAAATATCAGTCAAGGTTACTGGAAAGACTCTTAATATAGCTGAAGATTCTGAGGAATTCTCAAAGTCGGTTAGTATTGCATTAGATAAATTAAAGAGACAATTAAAAAAGGAAAAATCCAAAAGAAGTTCTAAGTGAGTAACAATGAAGATTAATGAAAAAAATATTACGCGCAAAGAGAAAATAACAATTGAGTATTTTTTCAAACACGCTGAGAAAAACTTTGGATTAGTCTCTTTTACTGGAGAAATAGGATTTGACAATTTTATAACTCAGCCAAATTTACACAGACCCGGTTTAGCATTAGCCGGGTTTGTGGGTTTGTTTACTTTTGACAGAATTCAAATATTTGGTAATACGGAAATAACCTATTTAAACGGTATACCAGAAGAAAATAGAAGAAAAATTTTTGCTAAAATATTTGAATTCGAAATCCCAGGTATTGTTATTACAAATGGAATTAAACCATATCCAGAATTATTAGAGTTAGCAATTAAGAAAAAAATTCCAATTTTTGGTTCTGAATTAGGGACTACTAAAAATTCATATCTAATTGTTGATTACCTCGATGATATTTTTGCTAGCAAACTCTCTGTGCATGCATCTTTTGTCGATGTTTATGGGGTTGGAATGCTTTTCGTTGGAAAATCTGGAATAGGAAAAAGTGAGGTAGCGTTAGACTTAGTTGAGCGTGGTCACAGATTAGTTGCCGATGATGTAGTGATTCTAACCAAAAAAGGGGAAGGAATATTAATGGGCGCTGGTACTGATGTAGCTAGTCATTTTATGGAAATAAGAGGTGTAGGAATAATTGATGTTAGAAGTATGTTCGGAGTACGTGCTATTCGATTCCAAAAACGGGTAGAAGTTGTGGTTGAGCTTGAGTTATGGGATCCTGATGAAGTTTATACAAGAACTGGATTGGATGATTCTACACAACCAATTATGGATGTTAGTCTACCTTATGTTAAATTACCAATTGTATCTGGAAAGAATATTACTGTTGTTGCAGAGGTGATTGCACTGAATTATTTATTAAAACATTATAATTATGATGCAGCAAAAGTTTTAACAGAACGTATACAAAAAAAAATGGAAGAAAAGGGAAGTAGTAGTAGTAGTACAAATGTTGATTATTTTGAACATGATTTTGAATAAATTTTTTTTTTATATTGTCTTGACATAAATGAATCATTTTAGTACTTTCGCTCCAAAATATAATGTTTTAAGTGAATCTAATTTGAATATTCAACATCAAAGATTTACTGGTTAATAACAGAAATTAGATAATTATTCAAGTTTTAATAATAAAATGGTTACCATCTCGAGAAATCGAGAAAAATATAGTATGAAAAAATATTATTATTTTTCAAAAAGTAAGTTGAAGTTTGTAGAGATTGAGAAATATCACAGGAAGTTTATTTCACTTCTTGCTCTATCAACACTTTTAGCTTCTTTTCTTATTTTTGGATTTTATTTTATATTAAATTATACACTTAATCCAAATTCCCAATTAAAAGCACTTCATGCTGAAAATAGTATATTAAAAAAGGAGCTAACCAAAGTAGTTGATAATCTTCAACAATTTAATTCTCAGTTAGATTCTCTTTCGATAACTAATAATGATTTGAGAATGAGAAATAATTTAGAACCAATTTCTGATGAAGAGAGGAATATTGGAACTGGTGGTTCAGTATTTACTAATTTAAACTTTTCAAATAGTTCTGAAGCAAATGAAATTATCTCTTCTCTCGATAATTATGTTGAATCGATTGAAATGAAAATTAAATTGGAAAATGAGAATTATTCTGAAATTAAGAATGCATTTTTATCAAACAGTAAACTTTATGATGCAATTCCTGCAATAAAGCCAACAACTGGGAACTATGGCGATCGATTTGGAATGAGGCGACATCCAATTCTTAAAATTAAAAGAATGCACAATGGTGTAGACTTTCTATCTTATTACAATACTCCAATTTACGCACCAGGTGGTGGAGTTGTTGAGTTTCTTGGAAGAAAGGGTGGTTTTGGTAAAACGATTATTATTAATCATGGTTTTGGATATAAAACATTATACGCACATTTAAATAAATATAAAGTAAGAAAAGGTCAGAATATAAAAAGAGGCGATTTAATTGGTCTAACTGGAAGTTCAGGTAGTTTATCCACTGGTCCTCATTTGCATTATGAGGTAAGACATAATGGAATTGCATTAAATCCTCGTAATTTTATATTTGATGACGTTAAAATATTTGAACTCGCTAAAAATTTAAAAAAGGAATAATACTCTATGATATGGACAATTGAATTGGCTTCTTATCTTGACGATGCACCATGGCCAGCAACAAAGGAAGAACTTATTGATTATGCAGACCGTATTGGCGCGCCACGAGAAGTAATTTATAATTTAGAAGAGTTAGTAGATGTTGATGATAACTCTGAAGATGAAATAGTATTATTTGAGGCTATTGAAGATGTTTGGCCAGATTATCCTACCGATGAAGATTTTCTTTTTATGGATGACGACGGCGAGTATATTTAGTTATGACTAACTATTTGAGTTCAATTACTGGACAAGAAAAAGTAGTTGAAATTCTCAATAAGTTTGTTTCCACAGCACAAATCCCACATGCATTATTATTTACAGGGCCTAGAAATGTTGGACAGCATTTTGCAGCAAGACAGTTTATTAAAGAATTATTAAAGTTAAATATTCCTAGTAAGGATTTTA
>CBDUTO010000164.1:0-8750 GCA_965370315.1 uncultured Melioribacteraceae bacterium | reverse complement strand
ATATGTTTTTCTCAGGTGGTAATCCAACTAAGACTTCAGAATTAAATTCAATGAGAGAATCTAATCAGTATGTGATTGATAACTATGTTATCCCTACTCCAATTGGTGGTAAATCAGTACATTTCTATAAAACACTTGATCCTACGACAAATTTTGGTCCCTATTCGTCTGAGTATATTCAAAATGTAATAGATGATGGAGCTGTGTTTATTTCATATTTAGGTCATAGTGGAACACAAACTTGGGATAATTCAATTACGAATCCCACACAATTGAAAAATAGTAGAAATAGATATCCAATTGTATCTGATTTTGGATGTTCTACCGCTAGATTTGCTGAACCAGATGTAACTTCGTTTTCACAAATGTTTACTATTGGGAATGATGGTCAAGCATTAGCATATGTTGGAAATGCTTCACTTGGGTTTGTATCAACGTCACTTTTAATGCCTAAGTTGTTTTATAAAAAGATTCTGCAAGAAAATATTCTTACAGTTAGTAAAGCACATAAAGAGGCAAAGATTGAGATGCTACAAACATATGGGTCTACAGGTATTTATGAATTGTTTTCTTTAACGAATACATTAATTGGGGATCCTATTTTAACTTTACCTATTCCTGATAAACCAAATTTTGTAGTTAGGGAAGGGGGAATTCATTTTAACTCTAATTCTTTAATTGATTTAAAAGATAGTGTGGAAGTTTCAATCCAAATAAATAATTATGGAAGTGTTAATATAGATACTTTAGTTGTACTCACAATTCATCAATTTCAGACAAAAACAGACTCAATTTATTCAAGACTTGAAGTTCCAAGTTATTCTGATTCTGTGAATATAAAATTAGATATAAAAAATAAAGCTGGTAATCATTCACTAATTGTTATTATCGATCCTAGTAATAAGTTTGAGGAAATATCAAAAGATGATAATATAGTGCAGACTACATTTAATGTCGCAAGTTCTTCAATACGCCCAATTTTACAATATCAGATTTTTAATGGAATTAGAGATAGTATTATTTTCATAAATCCAAGTTCTGAACCAACTGAAGAAATTTTACTCTTTGATATAGCTACAAATGAATTGTTCTCAAATTTTAGTAGTTCTGAACTCTCATTACATTCTCTAATATCAAGTTTTAACATTAATGAGTTAGAACTTGAGAAAAGGTTTTGGGGAAGGACTAAAGTTATGGGGGATAATAATTACACTATCCCATTTTCGTTTACAACTTTTGAAATTAAGTATATAATTAATGATACTCTAAGTTTTAATGAATTGGTGCTATCAAATATTCAATTAGATAATATTACTCTAAAAATTGATTCAATAAAAACTGAATTTGAAGTGCTTTCAGCAGGATTCAGTGATGGAAGAACTGCACTAATTATGAAAAATGGTCAAAATTTGATTCCTGAAAATACTTCACGTGGGCATCATATTTGTCTTTTTGATGACGTAACATTTGAATTGGTAGATTATAAACTCTATGATTTGTACGGTGGTGGAAGTACTGTAGCAAATGAATATATAAGTTTTCTTGATGCAATTCCAAATAATAATTTAGTAATGTTTGCAATTATGGATGAAGGAGCAGTTAGTCTTTCGACATCACTACGCACTAAAATAAAGTCTTTTGGTAGCACTTTAATTGATCAAGTCAATTGGCGAGCTTCATGGGCATTCATTGGTAAACGTGGTGCAATACCTGGATCAATGCCAGAAGCTATTTCGTTCGAAGGAGGTGGCTCTGCCAAAATAGACACAACAATATCATTCCTTTCAGATTCTGGATGTATGCTAACCTCAGAAATTGGCCCCACTGGTAATTGGGATAAGCTTGTTGTAGATGAAGAAATTCCTTCTAATTCTTCAATTACCTATTCCCCAATTGGGATAAAGACAGATGGAACTTTAGATACATTGGATAGACTCGTGTTCTTAGATACTGCTGATGATGTTGGACCATATGCAGATTTGAGTCATATAAATTCTTACTTATATCCAAAGATTAAAATTCTTGCAGATTTCAAAGCTAGTGATGATAAACAGTCGCCAGTTCTAAAATCACTTGGTGTCGATTACGATGATGTTGCTGAACTAGCAATGAATTATCAAGTCGTTTCTGTTGAAAAAGACTCGATTACACAAGGTGAGAATAATAAATTAAAATTTGCAATTTGGAATGTTGGTGAGACAAATGCTGATTCAGTTTCAGTTAAAATTGAATTACAAAAGCCTGATAACTCATCAATAATTTTGGAAGAGTTTTTAACTTCTGTTGATTCATCTAGTAAGAAAAAGTTTGAATATGAGTATGAAATTCTGAACTCATACGGTTTTGGTGATATGGCATTTTCTATCACTGTTGATGAAGAGGAAAAGATTACAGAGTTCTTTAAAGATAACAATTTTTATCAGATTCCATTTTATGTGAGGAAGGATACTGTAACAAGCATAAATTCTGCTGAGATTGATGTTAAGTTTGATGGGTTTGAAATAATAAATGGAGATTTTGTAACTAGTTCTCCCCAGATTTTATTTGAACTACATTACTCAGGAAATTTCCCACTTGAAGATACATCAGCAATAAGATTCACATTGGATAATAAGCAAGTATATAACTCTCAAATGAATATTGATTATGATACCGTAAATAGAACTGTCTCTTACTCTTATGAACCAGAGTTGGAAGATGGAGATCATTATCTAAGAGTTACTGAAAACCATTTGTTGATTGATGATAGTTTTGGCATAGATAAACTATTTACTGTTTCAAATGAGTTAAAAGCTGTAGATATTTACAATTTCCCAAATCCAGCTAGTGATGTCACAGATTTTACTTTTAGACTCACAAAAGTTCCAGAGGAGCTAGATATTAAAGTCTACACTGTAGCAGGAAGGCTAATTAAAACATTTGAATTACAGAGCTATGATTTAAAAGCAGATTTAAATAAAATCCATTGGGATTTAAGAGATCAAGATGGTGATAAAATTGCGAATGGAGTATATCTCTATAAAATTATTTTAAAGGACAACGACAAAGTAGAACACTTTACACAAAAACTAGCAGTTGTAAGATAGATACAAATAATTTTAATCTCGAAGTTGTCATTGCGAAACTCGGCTTTTGAGTTGAAGCAATCTATATAAGATTGCCACTTCGTCTCAAAACATGAACTCCTCGCAATGACCACAATATACAAGAATGGGAACCATAGAAAGAAATTAAAATGAATAAAATAAAAATCATATTAATATTATTATCTAGCTTAATATTAACTATAAATATTGTAGCTCAAAATATTGATAAACCAAAAGATACTCTTCCAGTTGAACTAATCTATTTTGTTGGTGATGCTCTTGATTCTACCGTTGAGTTACGATGGGGGACAGCCACAGAAGTAAATAATTATGGCTATGATATTCTACGTATGTTGAACGGAGTTGAAGAATGGGAAAGAATTGATTTTGTACAAGGCTTTGGAAATAGTTACTCTCCAAAGGATTACGTGTATTTGGATACAACAATAACAGAAAATGGGAATTATTTTTATTTACTCAAGCAGATTGATTTTGATGGCAATTTTGAATTACAGCATGATACGGTTAAAGTAAATGTTGGTTATGTTACATCTATCAAAGAGGATTTGCAAAATCATAGTAGTAGTCCTCAGAATTTTGAACTGTTCCAAAACTACCCAAATCCATTTAATCCTGAGACAAATATTTTATTCTCAATTAGAGAAAGTGGTTATATTACGCTGAAATTGTTTTCAGTTACTGGAGAGGAGATTGAAACACTATTTAGTGGTCCCGTGATTGAAGGTACACATTCTGTTAAATTCAAACCAAAAGACTTGTCATCGGGAACTTATATTTATAAATTAAATGTTAGAAATAATTCTGATTCAAAAAAAATGTTGTATATAAAGTGAGGTTATTATGAATCGAGCAAATGAAAACTTTTATTCAAATGTAATTAGATGTAAATGCGAGCACCATCTGACCAAAATATATAATTTCCAACAGATGAAAAAAGTATTAGTTCTTTTAGTTCTACTATTTACTGTGCAAACTCAAGCACAGTTTGATAATTATCTAAATCCAAATGAAGGAATGTTGGATGGTGGTATTGGTATGAGTTGGATTGATGGAGAACCACATTATACTTTCAGATTCAGACCAGAAATTTCATTCGGTAAATTTGGTGCAGGATTGGATTTAAATCTTGAGTTTAATTCAGATGGCTTACGTACAGAAAATTTCAATACTACATCCGATTACCTTGCAATTATTAGATATTTGAGATGGGGACATAAAAATGATCCATTATATATGCGAGTTGGTGCGCTAGATTACACAACACTTGGATATGGAAATATTATGTATCTCTACAATAATAGTCCCTCATTTGATGCTCGAACTATTGGACTTGAAGTTGGTGTTGATTTGGATACTTGGGGTATTGAGGTTGCTTATGGAAACCTCGCCTTTGCTGGTGTAATTGGTGGTCGTGGTTTTATTCGCCCACTAAAATTTACTTCAGCTGGAGATATTCCAATAATAGGTGGTCTTGAAATAGGTGGAACTTACACAACTGATATTGATAAAAAAGCAGGTTATGTTTCTGGAAGTTACGATTCATCAACAGAAATCTTTACCCCTACTCCTGATTCAGGAGATATTGGAAGTATAGAAATTGTTTCCGCTGATATTGGGCTTCCAATATTTAGTACTAGTGTTACAAGTTTAGAAATCTATTTTACACATACTCAAATTATCAATTATGGTTCTGGACAAGCATTTGGTGCGTTGTTTAATTTTGACTTTACTGGTGTATCACTAAAAGTTAAATTTGAAAGAACAATAAATGGTCAGCAGTATATCCCATCATATTTTGATGCTCTTTATGAGATTGATAGATTCAGATTAGACCCAGAAGATGGTACTTTAAATAGTAAAGCTAAGGTGCTTGAAAATGCAACTCTTGACGAAATGAATGGCTGGTATGGAGGATTAATACTGGATGTGATGAATCTTTTCAGAGTTTCTGGAAGCTACCAAAGATTGGATGGCGATAACAAAAATGGTCGTTTGCATCTAGGTGCTGAAGTTGATCCGATGGGAACCCCACTGGTAATTCGTGCTGGATATGATAAAACACAGATTGCTACAGAATCTGAGTTGTTTACTTTAGATGATAGATCGATATTTTTTGTTGAAGGTGGATATAAACCATATCCTTATGTAACTGTTTCGTTGGTTTATCTCTGGACGTTTGAACCATTGCGCGGTGCTGATAATGTAATACTTGGTTACGAACCACAAAAAAGATTTGAACCAAGAGTATCATTTGAAATGCCTTTCGATTTTTAGTTCTACTTGTAGTGGACGCAAAGTTTGCGTCCACTACAGATATTAAATATATTAAGTTATAACCCCATCACGCATTTCAATAATTCTATCGCCAATATTCATTAACTCTTTATTATGAGTAACCATTAAGAAGGTTAGGTTTAATTCATCTCTTAATTTAATTATCAACTCATGAATAATAGTGCTATTCACAGTATCAAGATTTCCAGTAGGTTCGTCAGCAAAAATGATTTTAGGATTATTTGCTAAAGCCCTTGCCATTGCTACTCGTTGTTGCTCTCCACCAGATAATTCGGATGGATTATGATTTCCTCTATCCGAAAGTCCAATGATATCAAGCAATTCACGACTTCGCTTATCCGCCTCTGTTTTATCAACCCCTCCAATCATTTGAGGAATTGAAATGTTTTCAAGTGCAGTAAATTCAGGCAATAGATGATGAAATTGAAATACGAAACCTAAATTTTTATTTCTAAATTTTGAAATTTCTTCATCCTTCAATTTACTTAAGTCCACTTCACCAAAATTAACCGATCCACTATCGGGTTTATCCAGACCAGCTAGAATGTGTAGTAATGTGCTTTTCCCAGCACCAGACTTCCCAACAATTACATTTATTTTTCTTTCTTCAATAGAGAGTGAGATGCCTTTTAATATATCTAGTTTTTCTTCGTCTCTTTTCTGAAATGATTTGTGAATATCTGTGCATGTTAAAATTGTTTTCATTTTTATTTTAGATGTCAGAATTAGAGATATGAAATTTTACGAATTGATTTTTAACAATTCTTAATCTTAAACATATTTCTTAATCTTAATCAACTCCTAGTTTTATTAAAGCCATAGTCTCATATCTAAAAATCTCAAATCTGTGCTTTAATTTTTATTCATATTTAATTGTATCTATTATACTAATGCTTACTGCACGCCGTGCTGGATATATGGATGCTATAAATGATAGAAACATTGAAGCTATTGGAATAATTATTAAATCACTTACTTCTAATTTCATCGGTATTGAATCAATAATATACTTGGTAGGATCAAGAGGATAAAGCTTAAACTCCATTTGTAAATAGCAGATTAATAATCCAATTATCATTCCAGATACTGTTCCTATTGCACCAACAAAAATTCCTTCGAAAATAAATATTTTTTGAATTCCATTTTTGGAAACTCCCATCGATCGAAGTATGCCTATATCACGTCTCTTCTTAATTACGGTCATAGTTAACGACCCGAGTATGTTAAATGTTGCAACTGATATTATTAGAAGAAGTAAAATAAAAGCTCCCCATCTTTCAAGTTTAAGAGCATTGTAAAAATCTTTATTCATATCATACCAAGTATAGATTGAGTATTGGTCTGAACGAAAAACACTTTCGAGGTCACTTTTAATAATACTTGAATCATCAATGTTTTTTAATCTAATTTCAAATCCAGAAATAGTGGCATTATTCAATAGTCTCTTAACTATGTTTAAATTTGAATAGATTAGAAACCCACTTTGATCTTTTGCATTTGGTATATAAATTCCTTTTACAACAAAGCGTACTCTATTTGGAATTACTAAAAAATTAGTTAGCATTTTTTCAATGCTATTTAACGATGTAATTGTAACTGTATCTCCAATTCCAATTGCTAATTTAAAAGCTGTAGTACGACTAACAACAATTTCTGGAATTATTGAAGAAGCAGTGAAATTAACACTTCCACCCATTAATTTGCTACCTATGCCCCAAGACTTATCAGTTGAATTTGGGGAAATCCCTTTTATATCAAGAATTTGATATCTATTATTTTTCGCAATAATAATTTTACCTTGTAAATAGGGGGAATAGGAGAGTATACGTTTATCATTTCTAATCAGGGTTTCAAGCTTTCTATTTTCAACTTCAAGATTTTCAGAAACTGAAACTATTTTAATGTGGGGATTTGAATCAATCAACATACTTATTGCAATATCTCCAAATCCATTAAAGACTGATATTACAATTACTAAAGCTGCAACACCTATTGTGATTCCAAGTGTTGAAAGAATTGAAATTATAGAGATAAAATTTAATTTGTTTTTATTCTTTAGATATTTTTTTGCGATAAATAGTTCAAACATATTAATTAAACCTTATTGCTGAAATTGGGTCAATTTTGGAAGCAATAATACTTGGAATAATAGAAGAGATGATAGTCAAAATAAAAGCTATGACAGAGACGACAAAGTAATTTGCAAAGTTAATATCTATTGGGGCCGAATTAAGAAAATAGACTGATTCTTGAAGTTCAATTATATTGAAACTTAGTTGCAGTTGACTTAGCAAAAGTGAAAAGGTTATTCCTAATACTATTCCAATAGTTCCAAGATATACTCCTTGAAATAAAAATATTTTTAGAATTTGCTTCCTACTTGCACCCATCGATTTAAGAATTCCAATTTGACTTGTCCTTTCTAAAATATTCATCAAAATTGTTCCAATAATATTGAAAACAGCAACAAGTACAATAAGTCCAAGAACTATTGGAATAGGTTTTTTTTGCAATTCAATCCAAGTGAAAATATTTATATGCTGTTGAAATATTGACCTAACATAATATGGATATCGAAGTGCTTCATTGAGGGTCTCTACTGTTGCATCTATTTCAGATAGATCTTTTAATTTAATATTATATCCAGAAATTTTATTTTCCATTTTCAAAATAGATTTTGCTAAATCAAGTGGGATGTACGCTTTCAAATCATCATATTCAGGCATACCACTTTCAAAAATTCCTACAACTGAAAATTGAGAAATAACTGGCGGATTTGCATAAGAGGGGAGTTCATTATTTTGCAAAGTGAAGAGAGTAACTTTATTACCTACAATTAGTTTTAGTTTCTCAGCTAGTTTTCTACCTAAAATTATCTCTTTTCTTTTTGGAGTTTTATTGAAATACTGACCTGAATGAATCATGTTTTTAATATCTAGGTTAGTTTTTTCTGGGTCAATTCCAAAAAGTAAAACTCCCTCTGAAGTCTTTTTTGACTTAATAATTGAATTCTTAGCAATAAATTTAGAATACGATAATAACTCACCTTCTAAATTTGTTTTTATTCTCTTTTCAATTTCTTTGTTTTCTAGTAAATCTTGATCGCCATAGCTAGAAATTATAATATGTGAATTGAAGTTTACTATTTTTTCGCTAATAATTGAGTCAAATCCATCTAAGATTGATAAAGCAATTGTTACAACTGCAACCCCAAGCGCAATGCCTCCAATTGTAATTAAAGATACAAATGAAAAAAGGAAAGAGAATTTTTGAGAGCGAATATACTTATTAACTATAAATAGCGGAAATGACATCCATTTGACCTAATAATTGAAACAATTCAATAAC
>CBDUTO010000163.1:0-8755 GCA_965370315.1 uncultured Melioribacteraceae bacterium | reverse complement strand
AACCCCTTTTAGGGGTAAGCCAAGACCACCTTCTTAGAGGGTGGATTCTTTATTTAAGTGAAATTTATGCACAAAGCGTGCAGACTGTTGGTCCTCAGCAATTAGAACGTGTTTCATTTTTTTTCCACAGACGGTTTAATCTGTTAATAAACTTATTATCTAAAATATTCTTTATTCTATAAAGAATATTCTACTGCCATTTTAGAATCATTTTGAGAAATCTTTATACTAATATTCAATTATTCTTAATACTAATATTTTAATAAAAATTGATTTAAGATGTTCAATAAATTTCAATTATTGTTTGTTAAATTAAATCTTGACATATTCGTTCTAAATTCGTAAATATGTAACAGTATATATTATAAATGTTTACAATGGTTTATATAAACAAGTTTCTTAAATAAAGCACAAGGGTTATTATGAAAAAGCTCGTTACTCTACTAACAGCGGTTTTATTAACTGCTTCAATAATTCAAGCTCAGGCTTTGAAAGATTCATGGTCTTTAGGATTTGGTGGTTCTCTTTTAAATCATACATCTTCAAATTCTCAGACTAAAGCGTTAAAAAGTTTTGGTGGATATTTCTCTCTTCAACGGAATTTCACAGAACACACAGGATTAAGATTATATTTAAATTATGGAAGTATTACTAGTTCACCTGAAGTTCCAGGAGGAACATACGCTCAAATTAGTGCTGCTAGAAATATTGATGTAACAACATCAACTTTTGGTGCATATTTAGACTTAATTTATTACTTTATGCCATGTGAGTCTTTTTCGCCATTTGTAACTGCAGGTATTGGACAAAACTTTTACACAATTACTGAAAGCGTCGCTGGGGACCCAGACTATAGGCAAGAAGACCAAGATATGCTTGCTGGTGTAACTATTGGTCTTGGAATTGGTGCAATTGCAAATCTATCTGATAATTGGAAGTTAAAAACTGAGTTAGGATTCTTTTCACTTGATAGAAGTGATTTTGATGGTAAATTTGGCACAGAAGGCTACGGAATTCTTGGAACAAACTCTGATGGTTTTGGTAAGCTTGATGTTGGTGTCGAGTGGTACTTTTCGAAAGGTGAACCATCAAAAATATGCCAATTATATGATGGTATTCAACAACAAGACCCAGTTGATTACGAAAGGCTCGAAAACATAATTAAAAAGCACATCCCTCGCGAAGTTGTTAAAGAAGTTGTAGTTATTCAAGAAGTCCCTTCATCTTCCGCTTCTACTGCAGATAACAGAATGTTACTAATGGGTGTTAATTTTGATTTTAATAGTGACAGATTAAAACCTGAAGCTTATCCAATTCTTTTTCATACAGCGAAGATGATGCAGCAAAATCCAGACTTAAGAATTGAAGTTCAGGGTTACTCTGATAATGTTGGTTCTAAAAAATCTAATTTGCTAATTTCTCAGAAAAGATCGGATTCAGTAGAAAGGTATCTAATGGCTCGTGGAATTAGCGATGATAGGATATCTTCTGTGGGTTATGGTGAAGAAAACCCTATTGGCGACAATAGAGATGCTGCTGGTAGAGCAATGAATAGAAGAATTGAGTTCAAAGTTCTTGACTAAGATATATTAAATTTTGTTTTTTAGAAAGGATTGTCATGTGGCAATTCTTTTTTATTTTAAATACTATTAATTTACCTTTACATTCATTTCACAAAGATTTATCTTTGCACAAATATTTCCTTTAATTTTATCCGAGAGATAAGCAAGGTTGAATAGAAAAACTACATATAGTAATAAATTATAAGGACCTCTGCGACGCGAGTTAAGGAGGATTTTTTGTATATGGACATTAAAGCAATAGTAATTGATAAAGTTGGTTTGGATAGAACCATCACAAGATTAGCTCATGAAATAATTGAGCATAATAAAGGATCAGAGAATATAGTTCTTCTTGGTATGAGAACTAGAGGTGAGTTTCTGGCAAATAGAATTCAAGAGAAAATTGGAATAATTGAAAATGGGAAACCGGATTTGGGAATTCTAGATGTAACCCTTTATCGTGATGATTTCCGAACAAGATTAAAACAACCAGAGGTTTCAGTTACAGATATCTCATTTGATTTAACTGAAAAGGATGTGATTTTAATTGACGATGTTCTTTATACTGGAAGAACAGTGAGAGCTGCACTTGATGCTATTGTGGATCTTGGAAGACCAAATACAATCCAGTTTTGTGTCTTAATTGATAGAGGTCACAGAGAAATGCCCATTACTGCTGACTATGTTGGGAAAAATATTCCAACATCAATAAACGAGGAAATTAAAGTTAAAATGACTGAAATTGATAATGAAGATGCAGTCTATTTAGTTGAAGAAAACTTGTAAAAATTATTCCATGAGGGATAATTATAATGCGAGTTCCACATGCTTGACAGCTCGGTGAGTCTAGCAAATAATATTAAAATATTACAGATGAAACAGAAAATGATTAAATAAAGGTTAAATTAATGAGTCTATCATCAAACCATTTACTGGGTCTCCACGAAGTCCCAAAAGAAGACATCCAACTAATTTTGGATACAGCACAAACATTTCGAGAAGTATTAGAGCGCCCTATTAAGAAAGTACCAACGCTTCAAGGTAAAACAATACTTAATCTTTTTTATGAAAATTCTACTCGTACCAGACTTTCATTTGAACTAGCAGAGAAAAGACTATCTGCCGATACAATAAATTTCACCAAGTCTGGAAGTAGTGCCGCAAAAGGGGAATCGTTTAAGGATACAGTTAGAAACATTGAAGCAATGAAAGTTGATATGATTGTTGTACGTCATGAGTCAGCGGGAATACCTAAATATTTAACTCAAATATCAGATGCAAACATTATAAATGCTGGGGATGGTCGTCATGAACATCCAACCCAAGCGTTATTAGATATGTATTCTATTAAAGAAAAAACTGGCAAATTAGAAGGACTTAAAGTTTGTATAGTTGGTGATATTGCTCATAGCCGAGTTGCACTTTCAAATATTTATGGACTTCAAACTATGGGAGCACATGTTTCAGTTTGTGGACCATCCACAATGATACCGTGGGAATTAGAATCTTTAGGTGTGAAGATTTATAATGATATTAATAAAGCCATGGCTGAGAATGATGTGCTAAATGTTCTCAGAATTCAATTAGAGCGTGATGCTGGCGGACTTATTCCTTCTGTAAGAGAGTATCATAATTATTTTGGAATTACAACCGAGAGAATTGAAAAAAACAATCCAGATATTTTAATAATGCATCCTGGACCTATTAACAGAGGAGTTGAACTTTCATCCGAAGTTGCAGATGGAGCATCTCAGATAATTTTAAATCAAGTAACAAATGGTGTGGCTATTAGAATGGCCGTTTTATATTTATTAGGCACTCGAGCAGAATAAGGAGAGAAAATGAAAGTTTTATTAAAAGGTCTTCAGTTAGTAAATCCTGACCAAGGGTTAAATGAAAAGGCTGATATATTAATTACTGATGGAATAATTGAGAAGATTGGAAATATCGATTCTTCAGAAATTAAAGATGTTAAAGAATATAATTATGAAGGCAAGCTAGGTGTACCTGGATTGTATGACATGCATGTGCATTTTAGAGAGCCTGGTCAAGAAGATAAGGAGACTGTACTAAGTGGAAGCAATAGTGCAGCTGCCGGTGGATTTACTGGTGTAGCATGTATGCCAAATACAAATCCAGCAATTGACTCTGCTGAGGTTGTGAAATTTATTATTGATAGAGGAAGAAATCATTTAGTTGACGTTAATCCAATTGGTGCCGTTTCAAAAGGTAGAGAAGGGAAAAATCTTTCACCTATGTTAGAGCTCTACGATGCTGGCGCTATTGGGTTTTCTGATGATGGTACTGCTGTTAAAACTGCCGCATTGTTAAGAAGTGCATTGGAATATTCCAAAATGATTGATGCCCCAATAATAGAGCATTGTGAAGATGAGTCTTTGGCTGGTGGTTCTATGAACGAAAGTATTGTCTCAACTCAACTCGGGTTGCCATCAATTCCTGCTGTGGCAGAGGATTTAATTGTTATGCGTGGAATTCTGCTTGCTGAATATACTGGTGGAAAAATTCACGTTGCTCATCTGAGTTCTAAAAGATCTGTTGAGTTAGTAAGAGAAGCTAAGAAAAGAGGAGTCCAAGTTTCAGCAGAAGTTGCTCCACATCATTTCACTTTAACTGATAAGTGTATAAAAGCCTTTGATCCAAATTATAAAATGAATCCTCCATTAAGAGAGCAGAAAGATCTTGAAGCTCTAATTGAGGGATTACAAGATGGTACAATAGACTGTATTGCTAGTGACCATGCACCACATAATATCGAAGAGAAAGAGATGGAGTTCATATATGCCCCAAACGGTATAATTGGATTAGAGACTCAACTTGGAATTACTCTTTCAGAATTATATCATACAAATAAACTTACTATTGAACAGATTGTTGAGAAGCTTTCTATAAATCCACGAAAAGTACTTAACTTAGATATTCCGCAAATTGCTGTTGGCGAAGTTGCTAACTTGACCATAATTGATACAGATCAGGAATGGGTAGTTGATATTAAATCATTTAAATCACGCTCTATAAATTCGCCATTTGGAGGCCGAAAGTTAAAAGGAAAATCTTTGGCTGTAATTAATAGTTCCCAAATGTTTGTTGATGGTGAATTCCTATCAATTTAAGTTGTAATTAAATGACTTCACTGTTGACTACTTTTGTAAACAGTGAAGTTATTATTTTCTTCTCCCCCCTTCTTTTAAAAACAATATTTTAATGATAATAATTGAGTATAATAAAAAATATATCATTTCGAACCCGTTGTGTGGGTGAGAAATCTTTTGATTTATGAGAGATTTCTCACATTCGTTCTAAATGACAATAAGTTGTTAATGATCCTTTAAAACTCAATTAAAAACAATTCCTCAAAACTCCTACTTGGCATTCCTTTTGCATTGTTACCTAAAAATGGAGGAAACAATGAAATCAATAAAAATATTTATTCTACTATTAGCATCGCTGTCACTTTTTTCATGTCAAGAAAATATTCTCTTCTTTGATGACACACCTCCAGCAGTTCCAACCAATATTGCTACAGAAACTGGTGATAATTTAGTAATAATAAGTTGGAGTCATGTACATGATTCTGATTTTTCTGGATATGCCGTCTATTACAGCGATCAATACGATGGAGAATATAGATTGCTTGGTACAACAGTTAAATCTAGTTATATTGATTATGGAGCAGCAAATGGAGTAACAAATTATTATGCGATTGCTTCATACGACTTAAGTGGAAATGAAAGTGATTTAAGTTATGATGTTGCTTACGATACCCCAAGACCAGAAGGATTCGATCAATCAGTTTATGATTATAGAAATTTTCCAAATATTTCCGGATATGATTTTAATAATTATAGCATTGATAAATACAACTCTATAGAGACTGATTTCTTTTTCGAAAATGACAATGGTGTGTTCTACTTAAATGTTTGGGCAGATCCTACTGCTGATACAGATATTCAGAGCATGGGCAGAACTTCTAGTATCTATGATATCTCTGAAGCTCCGATAGGGGGATGGGTAGAATTGCAAGAAGGTGATAATGTTAAATATGTGCAAGCCATTAGAGGTAACACATATGTTATTTGGACATGGGATAACCACTATGCTAAAATTAGAATAAGTGAAATATTTGATGACCATATAGAATTCGATTGGGCTTACCAAACAGCAGAAGATAATGTTGAACTAAAAATTAGTAGAAATGTTGGTAATAGAGTTGTTCCCAAAAAAGTTAAAGTTAATAGAGATAATAAAAATTAAGCTATCACCATTGAAAAATCCTCCAAAACAGTGGGGGATTTTTTCGCTTCAATTAAAGACCATTCTGTGATTTTAATCCTCATTTTAATTATTTTAAGATAGTAATTCCATTTAGAATGAAAGATACAATTCCTAAAATATTGCCCATGATTTTGTTTTTCCTAATTGGAATAAATTGTTCAAATTTAAATGGACAAAATAGTGATGAGGAGCAAACGAAAACAATATTCAGCCACTTTGAAAATGGAATTAAAACTGGTGCGGTAAAGGAGTTCTCAGATTATTTATACTCTGAAACATATATTAGTTTGGAGACAGGTGTCTCATCTTACTTTAGTTCAAATCAATCTTTCTATATACTTAAAGAGTATTTAAGTAATTATAAACCACTTAGTTTTAAGATAATTAAAATAAGTTCAAAGGGTGAAAAACATTTTGCTATAGGAAAGTTAGTCTACAATAGAGGTGGGATAAGAGGGGAATCACAAGTTTTTGTTTCACTTAAGTTAGAAAATAAAAAATGGCAAATTTATCAAATCACAATTAATTAGCAGATGTTAGTGCAAAGTTTATCAAGAAAATATTTATTTCTAATATTGCTTGGAATTTCTATAGTATTCCTTCTCGGAATAATTTCACCGTGGATAATTGACTCCTATAAGTCAAATTGGGATAGTGAGTTTGATGAAGTTAAGGCGGACATAACTGAAAGAACAAATGAAGACATTTTTCAAAAAGAGATTACTCTATCAGAACTTTCAAATAAAATTATTGTTCAAATTGAAGAAAACAACATTACGAGTAAGATTAACTTCGTAGAGTTAGTTACAGCGGAGGACTTTAATAAAAGTTCAATTAATATTTTTAGTCAAGGCAAAGAGCTAGTCGGATGGAATAAGAATAGATTAATAAGTTTTGAAAAATTAAAAGTATTAAAAGAAAATTATTCTGTAGGAGAGACATTCTTTCTTCAAACACCACGAATGGTCTACCTATCAAGAATTGAATCAGTCAGTAATTATACTCTACTCTGTGCACTTCCTTTTGAGAAAAAATATAGAATGTCTCAATTGGATTCCGAAGAATTCAATTTTAATAAAGTATTAGAGAATGAATTTGATGCAAGCATATCAATCCAGTATGATACTCTGATGAATAATGATAGTAGTATTGAAATAATAAATAGTAACAATATTCAAATAGGTTCGATTGCAATTACAAATATTAGCAGAGAAGCAGATGTTGTAAAACTGGCAGAAAAATTGGAACTTATCCAATCCATATTTTTAATGCTGACTCTGTTAATACTACTATTGTGGATTTATACAAAAATTAAAAAGAAAGGTGAACTAAGTAATTTAAGTTTTTGGATTTTATCAATTTTATTTTTAAGACTATTTATATATTGGCTGGATTTTCTGGAATTATTGAACTTTTCAAATTTAGTAAATCCCATCTATTTTTCATCTACTTTTGGAAATGGGATAACTAAGTCACCACTTGAATTATTCATTACAATAATAGCAGTTCTCATAATTGTCGTTAAACTATATGGATACTTAATTAAAGTATCAAAAAACGGTTTCTTAAATAACCAAATAAAAATCCTTGCAGTTTTAATGCTCTCAATTTTTGTATTACTTTACAATTCATTTGCTTCAACAATTAGAAGTGTAATATTTGATTCCTCAATATTATACTTTAAGGATGCAGTTTTGTTTGGCAACTATGAAACTTCATTCATGTATCTAAATATTTTGCTAATTGGTTTAATTACTTTATTGCTATCCATTGCAATTATTACATTCCTTAACTTTTTTATTAACAAGTTTTCTAGCACAAAAAACAGCACAAATTATTTCAAGCTTTTTTTGTTAGTGACAATGGTTTTATTAATAGATGAATTGTTTTTTCTAAAAAGCTCAGTCTTCTTAGTAGTCATTTATTCTGTAATGGTTTTTCTAATTAGTTATTATTGGATTAATCTTAGAAGTGGAAAATATTCTGGAATTTTAATTATTTTATTATCGAGTTCAATCCTTTCTATATCCTTCCTCAATTATTTTAATTCAGAATTAGAAAAAAAATCTCTCAGAACTATAGCAAATGAAATGACTCGGTCGGATGTTGAGCTTTATGAATACTATGTAGATGAAGCTATAAGAAAGATTCAGAAAGAAACAGAATTATTAAAAATGGTTTCTGCAAAAGAAAATGACTTGAATGAAGTTGCATTTTCATTGTGGACAAAAACTGAACTCCCATTTAAAACTCAAAGTTCATTAGTAAATATAGTTGATGTGGATAAAAAACTTCTTGGAAGTTTTGATTATAAATTTAATGAGAGATTCCAGTGGCAGTGGGGAGATAAGCCAATCCAGAAGGGTTCAATTCCTAAAATATCATTAGGCATGCATAAATATGGAGTAAAGACAATCGTAGCAATTACTCCAATTATTGTTGACTCTCTTATCGTTGGATATATTGAAATTACAGCTCGGCATAATGGATTATCCTTTGAGTTTGATGCAGATGACAAAATTCTTGAATCATTAAAACCCACTACAAATATTTCAATAAACCCAGACTTGTTGAAAATATTTGAATTTAAAAATGGAACACTATCAAATTATTTTACAAATGTTTTATTAACCAATCAGGAAGAACGCTCACTTAAAAATGCAGTACTAAACCATGAGAAAGATGCGTGGCTAGTTATTAAAATTAATAGTGAAAATAATATTTTCTATATCAAAAACATTTTAGAAAATGGAAATACCAGAACCCTGGCAGTTGGACTAAGTGACCAAGATTTAACTTGGAATCTGTATGACTTTTTTAAAGTCTTTTTTATTCATTGTATTATGATTTTATTTTTTATTCTAATTTTGGTGTTATTAAACTTTAGAAACTGGAAAGAT
>CBDUTO010000162.1:0-8811 GCA_965370315.1 uncultured Melioribacteraceae bacterium | reverse complement strand
AAGCGAGATGCACTAAAGTGCATGGTTTTAACTCCGGGCTGTGACCAATAAATTACCAATTACAAAACTCTTTCACACCAAAGCATAATTCAAAATCTTATAAACCAACTTAGCTGCAACAAATTTTGAAAGGAAATGAAATCTAATTTTTATATTTTGAATTCTACAAAATAAATGGAATTTGAGATTATATTATTATAAGAGAAAGATTAAACACAATTTATTATACCCGATAAGATATAAAAACATATAAACTTCTTGACAAGATACCCGATGTGGTATATATTGCAAATAAAAATGATTTGAAAATGGATCTAATAAAATTTATAAAAGAAAAAAGGAAAGAACTTAAACTAAGTCAAAAAGATTTAGCAGAAAAATCTGGTGTTGGATTACGATTTATAAGAGATATGGAGCAGGGAAAATTAACACTAAGATTGGATAAAGTAAATCAAGTCTTAAGTTTATTTGGGCATGAAATGGCACCCAAAAGAATAAAACGAGAAATAGAAAATGAATAGGCAAGGAAAGGTATATTATAATAAAGAATTTGCAGGAATAATATCTGAAACAGATGAAGGATATTCTTTTAATTATAATGAGGAATATCTCGAAAATGAATTGAATAAGCCTATAAGTTTAACTTTTCCTAAGAAACAAAAATTGTTTTTAAGTAAAACTATGTTCTCTTTTTTTGACGGATTAATTCCTGAAGGTTGGCTACTAAATATTGCAATAGAGAATTGGAAATTAAATTCAAAAGACAGAATGGGCTTGTTATTGGCAACTTGTAAAGATTGTATTGGAGCTGTAAGTATAATACCCATTGAGGATAATAATGAATAGATGCTTTTACTGTTACAAAGAATTAGATGGTGAAATTAGTTTTCATGAAAAATGTAGCAAGAAATTTTTTGGAGTTAAAACTCCTCCAATAATTAATTATACATTAGAAGATATTTACAAATTAGGAAAGAATATAGTAGAAAAAAGTGTAACAGTACCTGGAGTTCAAACCAAATTATCAATGAATTTGGAAAAGGAAGTTAAGAATATTTATAAATTAACAATTGTCGGATTGTGGGGAGATTATATTTTGAAACCTCAATCAAATGATTATAAGGAATTACCTGAGAACGAAGATTTAACTATGCATTTAGCAGAAATATTTAAGTTAAATGTTGTTCCCCATTCATTAATTAAATTAGAAGATGAGAGTTTAGCGTATATAACAAAGAGACTTGATCGTCAAAAAAACAGAAAAATTCACATGGAAGATATGTGCCAGCTAACAGAAAGGTTAACAGAGGATAAATATAAAGGCTCATTAGAGCAAATAGATAAAGTATTAAAGAAATTCTCTTCAAACCCAATTTTAGATTCTGTTCATTTTTTTGAATCTATAATATTTTCTTTTTTAACCGGAAATGCTGATATGCATTTAAAAAACTATTCTCTAATTGAAGATGATCAAATAAAACTTGCCCCATTTTATGATTTTCTGTCAACAAGATTAGTTATTTCTGAAAAAAATGATAGTGAGGAATTTGCACTCACTCTTTCTGGTAAGAAGAAAAAAATCACGAAATCGGATTTAGTAAACTTTGGAATTTCTATTAGGCTAAATAATAAACAAATTGAAAATGTTTTCAAAAAATTTAATAATAATTTGGTTCAAGCTATTGATTTTATTCAAAAATCCTTTCTTTCTGAAAGTATGCAAAGTGAATATAAAACCCTAATAACTGAAAGAGCCAGAAGAATAGGCATAAATAATAATATTTATAATTGGTATAAAATTAATTTATAAAAAAGCATAATTTAATATCTTATAAACCAACTTAGCTACAACAAAGTTTGATGAAGTGTGAAACTTTGAAGGTGCTAGTTCAACAACATCAAATCCTACAATATTTTTCTCTTTACCGACAAGTTTAATTAAATCGAGAGTTTCATCCCAAAACAGACCGCCTGGTTCTGGAGTTCCAGTTGCCGGAACAATTGAGGGATCAAATCCATCAACATCAAAAGTGATGTAAACATTTTCTTTTAATGACATTACAACATTATTTTGCCATTTTGCGTTTGACTTTTCACGTCTTATATCTCTTGCAAAAAATGTTTTGATATCATTACTCTTTATAAAGTCTGCTTCCTCTTTACATTGTGCTCTAATCCCAACTTGAACAATGTTTTTATTGAAATCATAAACTCTACGCATTACAGAGGCGTGTGAGTATTTATCACCCTCGTAACTATCACGTAAATCTGAGTGTGCATCAAACTGGAGTATTGATAAATCGTCATATTTATTGTGATGCGCTAATACAGAACCTAATGTTACAGTATGCTCGCCACCAAGCATAACAACAAATTTGTCATCTGCTAATAAATTAGAAACATCTTTTTCAATTCTATCAATTGCAGTTTTTGATTTTAACTTATCTAATCCTCTAATTGGAAAAGTAGCAATCCCCTTTTCAAAACAAAGTTCATTTTTTGTCTCTTCATCATAAAACTCAACATAATGGGATGCTTTTAATATCTCCTTTGGACCATTCTTAGTTCCAGAACCATAGCTAACTGTATTTTCTAATGGTGCAGAATAAATTACAATTTTGGAATTTGCATAAGCGGAATATTCCTTTTCAATTCCAAGAAAATTTGTTTTTGATGTGAGTGTTTTCATAGATAAAGTCAGTAGTTATAATTGCCAAAAGTTAAAAATCCAATTGATAGATTTCTAATACTTTGTCATTGCTAGGAGTTTTGTCTTTGAACGACGAAGCAATCTATTGCAGATTGCTTCGCAAAATATGCTCGCAATGACTAATGCTATTAAGCTTTAGTCATTTTATTTTTTCTTATCATTAGTAGGTGTATCAACTCCAGCAATTGCAGAACGATCAAATTTTATTTTGATGTTGTTACCAAAATCAATTAAACAAGTCTTATCATCTAGTCCTGCTATAGATCCGTGCATTCCACCACTAGTTACAATTTTATCACCTTTTTTTAATTCACTTAATAATGATTCACGCTCTTTAGCTTTTTTCTGCTGTGGACGAATAATCATAAAGTAGAATATTGCAAATATAGCACCAAACATAACTAATGTGCTTACCATACTTCCACCACCAGCGTCACCACTTGCTGGTGCCATTGCTAATAAATAGTTCATTTTAACTCCTTTGTATTTATAGATAATTTATTAATAATTTTATTTTTCCATTCTGTAAATGTATCATTTAATATCTGTTTTCTTGCTTCTTTTACTAGATTAAGATAAAAACGTAGATTGTGAATTGTACCTAACTCATAAGCTAATATTTCACGAGCATTAAATAGATGACGCAAATAAGCTTTTGAGAAATTTTGGCATGTGTAACAATCGCATTTAGAATCTAATGGGGAAAAGTCATCTTTATAAATAGCATTCTTGATTGTTACAACTCCAGCTGATGTAAAGAGATAAGCATTACGTGCGTTACGTGTGGGCATAACACAGTCAAACATATCAACACCACGTTCAATTGCTTCTAGTATGTTCTCTGGTCTTCCTACTCCCATTAAATATCTGGGTTTATCTTCTGGAAGAATGTCAGTTGTGAAATCGACTAATTCATACATTGTTTCGGCAGGTTCACCAACAGCTAAACCACCAATAGAGTATCCATCAAAACCAATGTTCATTAAATCTTTTGCAGATGATTCTCGCAAATCTTTATAAACACTACCTTGCACAATTCCAAAAAGACGTTGCGTATGACCATATAATGGTTCACTATTTTCAAATGCTTCTTTATTAAGTATTGCCCAAGCTGATGTTAGCTCTTTCGATTTCTTTGCATAATCGTAATCGCAAGGATAAGGTGTACATTCATCCAATGGCATTATTATATCAGCACCAATTTGGCGTTCAATTTCAATTACTTTCTCAGGTGTAAACAAATGTTTTGATCCATCAAGATGTGAACGGAATTCAACTCCGTGAGGCATAAGTTTTCTTAATTCTGAAAGTGAGAATACTTGAAAACCTCCACTATCAGTAAGTAAAGCCCTATCCCAATTCATGAATTGATGAAGTCCACCAGCTTTCTCCATTATCTCCATGCCAGGTCTTAAATACAAATGATATGTATTTCCAAGAATTATTGGAGCATCAATTTCTTCTTTAAGAATTTTCTGAGTAATTGCTTTTACAGTTCCCTGTGTTCCAACAGGCATAAAAATAGGGGTTTCAATTACCCCATGGTCTGTTGTTAACTTACCAGCCCTTGCTTTGCTTTTTGTATCTTTCTTTTCTAATTCGTAAAACAATGTATTTAATCTTCTCTATTAATTTAGCTTTCAAAAATAGTGTAAATCCCTATTATCTTCCATTAAATTAAAATTATTATCAAATTGCTTTTATCTTCTTTTTATTGTTTTGAAATTAAATAATGGATTATAAAAAACATTTATTACAATTAGTGAGTACAATTATGCAATTTGTAATCATTTCTGGATGTAATGAAAACTCATCTAATCCTGAACTTATCTCAATATTAATAGAAACTTCTGTAATAATTATTCAAGGTTCTGCAATATGAATATTCCCTTTAAATTGATTCTGCCAAATTTTTGTAAAATTATACGAACACATATAGGAATTTATTTGAGAACTATCTAAACGAATATTTTAATTCTATAAAACTTACTAATTAAGGAATACCTTCCTCCAAACAATTTAGAGAGGAACTGAATATATCGGGACAATACCTTGTGATTAACTAAAAATAGAAACTTGTAAAACGTCCAAAGAAAATGTACATCTAAAGCTTATGGATAAAGCTAAGAATCAACTTCTAAGCTCGAATACATCTATAAAATTACTTGCATATGACCTTGGTTTTGAATCGCCACAGTATTTTAGCAAACTCTTCAAATAGAAAACAGGGTTTAGCCCTAGTGAGTATCGTAATTTGAATTAAAGTCACAAACTCTTATATTTACCACATGGATAGTTAATTTAAACTAGAGGTTGTTTTATGAAAAGGCATTTGTTTTCAGTAGTTAGCACATTATTATTATTCACAATCATTTATAGTTGTAATGATAACTCGACTAATCCAGAAGTTAATATCACAGTAAAACCTACAGTTAAAATAACTTCAACAAATTATGATGAAGAATTATTTAACAGTTCATTCCCCCAGAATGATATATTGAATGAAATTAGTGATGCGTATAAATCGAGTTATTCTAATGATACAAAAGCTAAGATTATCGACCATGTTACAGAAAGAGTCGAATTACTGGGTGAAAATAAGTATACATTTTTAGAATGTTTTGCGCTTACTGGGTGCAATAAAGAGAACTCAATATCTCTTCCAACTTATATTGAGAAAGCAATATTTAATGGTGAAGATTCTTGGATTATCCAATTAGCATGGGGATTCGAACCTTCAGATTTAGGGCATTATAAATGTTTCGCAATTGGAATAGAGAGTAAAGACACATTATACTTTACAAGATGTAAGTAAAATATTACTATAAGCACCTCCCCTAACAACTATTGTTACTGGTAACAAATATCATAAGTGGTTATTATTCTATTTATAATAACCATATCTTTTTGTAATATTAAACAACAAATATTATAGAGTTGAGATATGAAAAATATTGTTTTATTTCTATTTGCATTACTTTTATATTCTTGTTCTGATAGCCCAAAACAAGAGAGTAAAACCATCCACACAAAAGTTGAAAAGCGCATAGCGTTTTGCTATCTATCAAACATTTATCAGAGTGAAAGTAAAACTTTAGTAGCAATTGATTTTATCGAGTATAAAAAAACATCCAATTTAGATTCTAATATCACCAACTCGCAAATTATAGAATTGCCAAATGGGTTTTGTTATTTAAACGAAGAACACAAACTTGAAGTATTTCCGATTATTAAAAATGCAATAATTGTAATGCAATCTTTTAGCTTTAATAATTAAGGAAGTTTTAATTTTAATCAGTAAATTAAATTAAGTGAATTATTACAGAGAATAGCTACTTCAAAAAATAATCAGTTTAAGTTTTCTCCATTCAAAGTTGTTTTAGAAAACAATAGTATTATCTCTTTAGCCGAAATATATATACCATAATCTTTAGGATGAATAATGTATAAAATTAAATTTCTAATTGTAACACTTCTGATTACTACTGTAGTTTTTTCACAATCTGTAATTTTTAATGAGCCATATTCTAACCTTCCATTTGAACTCAGTATTGATAATTCTGGAATTTATTCAATCGCCTCATTTGATATTGATAATAATTCAATTCTATTTTCTTCCTTCACTAAAGATGGAATATTCAGATTTAGTAATGGTAAGTTTTCTAAAACATTAACAAAACAAAATAGTGGAAATGATTTTGTTGATGGTGTGGAGGTTTTAAATCAATCATTATATAAAGGTAATGAAAGATTATCATATATGGAGAGTACTTTATATAAAAAGAGTTTTCTAAATGGCAAATCAATATTAATCGACAATAATGGTAAAATTAGTGGAGCAGATGGCGAACAAATTACTATTGCTGTTACTAATAAAAATGAACTAATAATAACATCTAACTTCACAGAATTAGTAAAAGAAATGCATTTTGCATTTCCATCAAATTTGGCTTGTGCCAATTTAATTGGAATTGATAAAGCAGGGAATCTATTTGTTGTGGTAGAAAAGTATATATCAGAAATTCCATTAAGTGTAGAAAGAGAAGTGTTTGTAATTTCTAAAGTTGGGGAAATTATATCACAATTATTATTGCCAAATATTAAGTATTTATATACTCTTAAAGATTTGCAAATTGATGCTGCTGGACACTTATATCATTTTTTTTCTTACATTGAACAAGTTGTAATAGTTAAATGGAGCGATTTAACCACGCCAACAAAAGGAATTAGAAAATACTCAAATGAGTATAACGAGGAAATTCACTTCAATAATTATACACCTACAAATGAAATTAAAACAATAGTTTCTAAAAATATTAAAGATATAAGTAGCGGTGTGAGTCGTACACAAGCATTACGAATTGCAGATACTTATGTGTTACATCAATATAATTGTAGTTCTTCTAATTTAGCTCCAAGTAATGTTACTGCCCCAGATGGCGATGTTGTTCGTACTCCCGATTGGTTAATTGAAGGAGTTAATGCTCGCATTCCATATAAATGGGGTGGGTTCAACACATTGGCACAGTATGATGCTGGATTATTAAGCGGAAAGTATGCTGGTGATATCAATACCGATGGGGTTTCTTCTTATGCCGTTGGTGTAGATTGTTCTGGTTATGTTAGTCGATGTTGGCAATTGAGTTATCATGCCTCTACGCGATATATGCCAAGCATTACAACTGAGTATAGTAGTTGGGAAGAATTGAAACCTGGCGATGCAGTTCATAAAATTGGGCATGTTAGGTTGTTTGTTGAACGTAATATAAATGGCACAATTAAAACTGTTGAATCAACTAGCAGAGGTTGGGGAGTTTCTTATTATTCATTTACTGCTTCCGATTTATCAGCCTATACTCCTAGATATTATAACAGTATGGAAGACAACTACAATAGCGAACGACCAATTCTCGTTAGTGCAAAAATAGAATCGGAAAATCTTGTAGCTTTAAATTGGACTTGTGATACCGTGGGAGTTATAGGATACAGAGTTTATAGTTCAGAAGATGGTGATACTTGGAATATGATTTTAGATGAAAATAATTGCACCAAAACTTCAGCAGAAATAGGCGGAAGTAGGTCTGCTATGTATTTTCGAGTTTCAAGTGTTAAGAATGATTCTCCAGATTTTTCTGAAAGTAATTGGTCTAATGTTTTGGGTGTTAACCTTGGTAAGTCTGTTGGGAGAGCCCTTATTGTTGATGGATTTGATAGAGAAAGTGGTAGCTGGCGTGGTGCTGGGCATACTTTTGCGCTAAGATATGGAATTGCTCTTGAGAAATTATCAATTAATTTTAATTCAATAAAAAGTTCCGAGTTGCATAATGGGTTGTTCCAACTTGGTAATTATGACTTTGTCCTTTGGATTCTTGGCGATGAAAGTACAAGTGACGAAACGTTTAATTCTGCTGAGCAAACATTGATTGAAAAGTTCTTGGAAAATGGAGGGAGCTTTTTTGTTTCTGGAAGTGAAATTGGATGGGATCTTGATAACAAAGGGAGTGAGAAAGATAAAGACTTTTATAGCAACTATTTAAAATCTAATTATCTTTCAGATGATGCTGGAACTCCATCATCTGCTATTGGTGTGGAGAGTTCATCATTAGATGGCTGCAATATTATATTTGGACAAACATATGATGAGGATTATCCAGATGAGATTGAACCACAAAATGGTAGTACTCTCTGTATGAGATATTCTAATAATAAGGGAGCCGGAATTGAATATCATGGTGAATTCGGAAATTCTACAAATATTTCAAATTTAGTTTATCTAGCTTTCCCATTGGAAACAACGGCAAATGATACTTCTTTCAATCAAATTATTTCCAATGTCGTTGACTTTTTTAGAAACACCCCAACATCTATCAAAAATAATTCGCAAATAATTAGTGATTTTGTCTTGATGCAAAATTATCCAAATCCGTTTAACCCAAGTACAACTATTAAGTATTCTATTCCAAATAAAGCTGTCATTGCGAGTGGAGCGAAGCAATCCAACAAGATTTCCACGTCACCACATGTAACATTAAAAGTCTACGATATTCTCGGAAGAGAAATAGCCATGCTTGTAAATGAAAATCAGAAACCAGGCAATTACG
>CBDUTO010000161.1:0-8894 GCA_965370315.1 uncultured Melioribacteraceae bacterium | reverse complement strand
TTAGTAAAAGTTCAAAATAGAAAAGCTTCTATTCTCCCTATAGCTGGAACTAGAAAAAGAGGTGCAACACAAGAGAGAGATTTAGAATTAGAAAAGGAATTACTTGCAGACCCAAAAGAAAAAGCAGAACACATTATGCTGGTTGACTTAGCACGTAACGATTTAGGAAGAGTTTGCAATTACAATACAATTGAAATAAAAGATTATATGAACATCCATCGCTTCTCTCATGTTATGCACATTGTATCTAGAGTTGAAGGGGAACTACAGGATGATAAAGATTCAATTGATGCTTTTAGAGCAGCGTTTCCAGCTGGAACAGTTTCCGGAGCGCCAAAAATTAGAGCTATGGAATTGATTCATGAATATGAAAACAGCCTACGAAATATTTATGCTGGTGCAGTTGGGTATATTGATTTTAGAGGTAATCTTGATATGTGCATCGCTATTAGAACTCTTTTTTCAATTAAGGATAAAATTTATTGGCAAGCCGGGGCTGGAATTGTAGCTGATAGTAAGGCAGAATTAGAATTGAAAGAGATAAATAATAAAGCAGCTGTGCTTATTAAAGCACTAAAATGCGCTGAGGAAATAGATGAACAAAATAGATAAAGTAAGTATATTAAAAATATTAGTTATTGATAATTACGACTCGTTCACGTTTAACTTAGTCCAGTTAATTGGAAAGTTTACACAAAACATAATTGTTAAACGAAACGATAAAATAACCTTGGAAGAAGTTGAGGAAATAAACCCAGATAAAATTGTAATATCTCCGGGTCCGGGCGTTCCCAAGGATTCTGGGATTTCGGTTGACATTATTAAAAACATTGGCAAACACACTCCCCTATTGGGCGTGTGTCTTGGACATCAGACAATAGGAGAAGTTTTTGGAGCAGAAGTAATTAATGCACCTATTTTAATGCATGGTAAATCTTCAGAAGTTGAGCATTCTGGGAATGGTATTTTCAAAGGAGTAAATCAGAATTTCAGTGCAGGAAGATATCATTCTCTCATAGTTAATTCAGAATCAGTTCCAGAAGATTTAGAAGTTACATCTCAAACAGAGGATAAAATTATAATGGGTGTAAGGCATAAAAAATATCCAATTGAGGGAATTCAATTTCATCCAGAATCAATACTAACACCAGAAGGTGAAAAAATAATTAAAAACTGGTTAGAACAATGATTAAAGATACGCTTAACAAATTACTAGACAACATAGATTTATCATTTTCTGAAGCTGAAGAAGTTGCTAACTTGCTAATGAATGGGAAAGTAAATAATTCCCAAATTGCTGCACTTCTAACTGCCATGAGAAAAAAAGGTGAAACACCAAACGAAATTGCTGGGTTTGCAAATGCCATGAGAAGCAATGGTGTGAAAATTAATACATTCAATGATAATACAATTGATGTTTGTGGAACAGGTGGTGACAACTCTGGATCATTTAATATTTCTACTGCAACTGCGTTTGTAGTTGCCGGTGCAGGAGTAAATGTTGCGAAGCATGGAAATCGTTCCATCACAAGTAAGAGTGGTAGTTCTGATGTTTTAAGAGAACTTGGAGTTAATATTGACCTCACTCCAGAACAATCCCAAAAAGCTTTGAAAGAAATTGGAATTGCATTTTTGTTTGCCCCAATTTATCACCCAGCAATGCGGTTTGTTGCCCCGGTAAGATTAGAGTTAGGATTTAAAACAATATTTAATGTTTTAGGACCTCTTACAAACCCTGCAAACACAACCCGACAAATGATTGGGACTTTTAATAAAGAGATTGCACTCAAAATGGCTGAAGCAGCAAAACTACTTGGTATGGAAAGAGTAGCCTTCATTTGCACTGATAATCAGTACGATGAAATTACATTGACACACACTACGGATATTGTTGAGTTAAACAATTCAGAAATAGCAGTTAGAGAAATTGATGCCAATACTTTTGGGTATGATACAATTGATTTATCTGACATAGAAGGTGGAACTCCAAATAATAATGCCCAAATTATTTTTGATTTATTTTCTAGCGATGCACGTTCACTCCATTTTAATGTAGTGGCTGCAAATGCTGCTTTAGCATTATATACTTCTGGGAATTATTCTACAATGCTTGAAGCACAAAGAGCTGCGGAGGATTCAATACTAAGCGGGAAAGCTTTACAGAAATTAAAACAACTTGTCAATTTTGGTAAAGATTTATGATTAATATAATTGCAAAAATAGTTGAAGTAAAAAAGGATGAAGTAAAATTACTCCGACGTGATTTCACTCTATCACGTTTTTCTGATTATGAATACTTTGAAAAGGCATGTCTGAATTTTGAAGAAGCTCTTTCAAACTCAGATGCTATTTCAATAATCGCAGAAGTTAAAAAGGCATCACCATCAAAAGGGATTATCAGAGAAGATTTTAATCACCTTTCCATTGCAGATATTTATATGAATAATGGTGCAAGTGCTATTTCTGTTTTGACTGATAAACAGTTCTTCAAAGGTGATATTAAATACCTTAATGATATTGCAATGTATAAATCGATGCCTCTTTTGCGAAAGGATTTTATAATTGATGAGTATCAAGTTTTTGAAGCAAAAGCAAATGGTGCAGATGCTATTCTTTTAATATCAGAAATATTATCATCGAATCAGATAAATGAATTAAGTATTGCTGCTTTTGAATTGGGAATGAAAGTCCTATTGGAACTACATAGTGAAGAACATCTAGCAAAAATTGATTTTTCATTTAGCAAAATAATTGGAATAAATAATAGAGATTTAACAAACTTCACTACTGATCTAAACACAACAAAATTAATTTCAGAACAAATAAATGATGATGTAATTATTGTGTCTGAATCTGGAATAAATAATAAAGCGAACTTAGACTTCTTGAAATCAATTAAAACTAATGCTGTATTGGTTGGTGAACACTTTATGCGAGCTAATGATATTGGTAACTCTCTAAAAGAGATGAAGGAATTTTGTATTAACAAATAATATGACACATGAATCTGGATACTTAAATAAGTCCAGAATCCTGTATCAAGAATCAAGAATATGAAAATTAAAATATGTGGAATAACAAGATTAGAAGATGCTCTACTTTGCGATAAACTTGGTGCAGATGCAATTGGTTTTATTTTTTATCATAAAAGTAAAAGATATATTACTCCTGAAAATGCGAGAACAATTTCAATATCATTACCACCATTTCTTCACAAGATTGGAGTATTTGTGAATAATAGTATTGAGGAAGTGAATAGGGTTGCAAAATTAGCGAACCTAACCTCAGTTCAATTACACGGTGATGAAACACCCGAATATATTTCTAAAATAAATTATCCAGTAATTAAAAGTTTTGGAGTTGATGAATCATTTGATTTTTCCATTCTCGATGAATATGCTAATTGTGGGATTATTCTAGATGTGAAAGACACCGAACAGTATGGCGGTACTGGCAATTCATTCAATTGGGAAATAATTCCAGATAATATTAGAACTAAAGTAATAATTGCTGGTGGAGTTAGTATCAGAAACATAAAGCAAATAGAAGGGAATATTAACCCCTATGGAATAGATATTTCTTCATTGGTTGAAATTGAACCAGGTATTAAAGATAGAAATAAACTAAAAGAATTATTTGAAAAGTATAATGAATTAAAGGAAATAAATGTTAATTTTACTAAACCTTGATGCACCTCGACAAGATATAGAAGCTATAAAAAGCAAAGTGATTTCATACGAATGCCAACCTCATGAGATTCCGGGTGAATCTAATTTGGCAATTGGTATAACTGGGCCAACACATAAACTAGTCGAAGAAGAATATCGATTTATGAATTCTGTAATTGAAGTGGTACGTGTTAGTAAAAAGTATAAACTCGTTAGTCGCCAAATGAAAAAGAACGACACAATTGTGAAAACAGCATTTGGAGATATTGGGGGTAAAGAACTAACAATTATTGCTGGACCTTGTTCAGTTGAAAGTAGAGATCAACTGTTCAGAATTGCCGAGAGTCTTTCTAAACTTGGTGTTAATTTTTTACGAGGCGGTGCTTATAAACCTCGTAGCAGTCCATATGCCTTTCGTGGATTAGGAGAAGAAGGATTAAGATTATTAGATGATGTGAAAAAAGAATTTGGAATGGGAATTGTGACTGAAGTTCTTAGTCCAGAAACAATTCCATTAGTGGCAGAGGTTGCTGATATAATTCAAATTGGTGCTCGCAACATGCAAAATTTTGTGCTGCTTGATGAGCTGGGAAAAATAGATACTCCTATTCTTTTAAAAAGAGGTTTAGCAGCAACTGTAGAGGATTTGCTACTTAGTGCAGAATATATTTTAGCACAAGGTAATTTTAATGTGATTTTATGTGAGCGTGGAATAAGAACTTTTGAGACTTCAACAAGAAACACTCTTGATTTAAATGCGATTCCTGTAATAAAGAAACACTCTCATCTACCAATATTAGTAGATCCCTCACATGGAATAGGAATACGCGATAAAGTGCCCCCAATGGCTTTAGCTGGAATTGCAGCGGGTTCTGATGGAATTATTATAGAAGTGCATAACGATCCTGATAATGCCTTATCCGACGGTGTGCAAACAATAACCCCGGAACAAATGTCAATTTTAATAAAAAGAATAAAAGCACTGGCACCAATTGTAGAGAGGGAGCTAAATTAAAATGAAAAATACTTCAAATTACAATCAACCTTCATCGTCTGGTAAATATGGGGAGTTCGGGGGTAGGTTTGTACCAGAGACACTAATGTCAGCTCTTCACGAACTTGAAGATGTTTACAATTCCACAAAAACTGATGAAACATTTATTGAAGAATTGAATGATTTGCAAAAGAATTATAATGGAAGAGAAACACCCCTTACTTTTGCGAATAGGCTAACTGATCATTATGGCAAAGGGAATATTTATTTAAAACGTGAGGATTTGAACCACACTGGTGCTCACAAAATGAATAATACTCTTGGACAAATTTTACTTGCAAAACGACTTGGAAAAAATAGAATTATTGCTGAGACTGGTGCAGGTCAGCATGGTGTTGCAACAGCTACTGTTTGTGCAAAGTTTGGATTGGAATGCACAGTCTATATGGGCGAAGTTGATGTTGTGCGTCAAGAGATGAACGTATTTAGGATGAAAATGCTTGGTGCTAAAGTTATACCTGTCACTTCTGGAAGTAAAACTCTAAAAGATGCAACTAATGAAGCAATTCGTGACTGGGTTTCAAATGTTAGTGACACGCATTATATTATCGGCTCTGTTGTTGGACCTCATCCATACCCAATGTTGGTAAGAGATTTTCAAAAAATAATTGGGGAAGAGACTAAAGCTCAAATAAATAAAATTGAAGGGAAGAATCCAGACTATATTGTTGCTTGTGTTGGTGGTGGTTCTAATGCTATTGGAATGTTTTACCCATTTATCAATAATCAAGAAGTTAAGCTAATTGGTGTTGAAGCTGCTGGATATGGTGTTGATACAGATAAACATTGTGCAACATTAACACTTGGTCGACCAGGTGTATTTCAGGGAATGAATACTTATCTTTTACAAGATAGCGAAGGTCAAATTAGTGATGTTCATTCAATCTCAGCTGGATTAGATTATCCGGGAGTTGGACCAGAGCATAGTTATCTAAAAGATATCGATAGGGTTCAATATTCATCCGTAACTGATAATGAATCTCTTGATGCAGCACTTAGACTCTCTCGGTTGGAAGGAATTCTTCCTGCTTTAGAATCGTCTCATGCAATTGCATATTTAGAACATCTTATGCCAACTACTACAAAGAATGATATTGTTGTTGTAAACCTTAGTGGTCGTGGAGATAAGGATTTAACTACACTTATAAATGAAATTAAATTTTAACTTAAAAGTTGCAAATGTCATTCAGAATGAAGAGAGATATCTTGGTTGATGGCTTAATAAAGGATGTGCAAATATAATGAGAAGATCAGACAGAGAAATATCAAAAGAAGAAACGATGCAATTATTAAACAATTGTGAATATGGCATACTATCAACTATTTCTGGGGATAATGAACCCTACGGAGTTCCACTTAGTTATTGTGTTGTTGGTGAATCATTATATTTCCACTCAGCTCTTGAAGGAAGGAAACTTGATAACACTTCAGTAAATCAGAAAGTTTCCTTCTGTGTTGTTGGTAATACGGAAGTATTGCAAAAAAAGTTTAGCACTAAATACGAAAGTGCTATTGTTACTGGAATTATTGAAGAACCAACAACTGACGAAAAACAAATTGGCCTAGAAGGATTAATTAAAAAGTATTCTCCAGATTTTATTGAAGAAGGTATTAAATATATAGCTAGAGCAAAAGACGAAACAAAAGTTTTAAAACTTAGCATCAAAAGTATTACTGGTAAAGCACGTAAGTAGAATTTACAGATTCTAATTGCTGAAACCTCAGCACTTAATCCCCTATTGATAGGGGAAGATGCGAAGCATCAGTGGTGTGTTCTTTTGACTTGTGGAAGAAGATAGAATTTAGATTAAGAATTGAGAGATAAAATTATGAGTAAAATAAAAAGTACAATTGAAGAAATAAACAACAATGGTAGTAAAGCGCTATCAATATTTCTAACATCTGGATTTCCTACACTAGATAAATTTATTGATAACACTAATCGCATAATTGATGCTGGTGCTGACTTAATTGAATTAGGAATGCCCTTTAGCGATCCCCTTGCTGATGGCGGAGTAATACAGCAATCGTCACAAATTGCCATACAAAATGGAATTACACAAAAACAAACTTTCCAATTTGCAGAAGAGTTAAAGAAGAGAAATGTAAATACTCCAATTATTTTAATGGGTTATGCTAACACACTTATGCAATATGGAAAAGAGCAATTTGAGCAAGATGCAATAAATGCTGGTGTTGATGGATTGATTATCCCAGATGTTCCACTTGAAGAGTTTGATAGTTTCTTCTCTACTTTTTCAAACAAATTGGATAAAGTTTTATTAACTACACCAACAAGCTCGCAAGAACGAATTAAAACAATTGATTCTAAATCCACTGGATTTCTATACTCAGTATCTGTATCTGGTACTACTGGAGTAAGAGAAGGATTTAGTGACGAAGTGATACAGAATCTTAAAGCTACATACGAATTAGTTGAACACAATAAAATGCTTATCGGTTTTGGAATTTCCAAACCAGAAAACATTAAGCAACTCTCCCCTTTTGCTGATGGCTTTATTGTTGGAAGTGCTGTAATCAAGTCTCTTCAGAATGATGGAATAGATGAAACAGTAAATCTTATTAAGTCATTAAAACAAGCTTGTAAATTATAATAACAACTTCTAAAAGCCTCCCCTCGAGAGGGGATATAAGGGTGTGTGCTTTTTACACTTTGTCATATTTTCAACATGCTTAATTCTCTTTAATTATTTCAAATTATATTCTTTTCTATTTTTGATTTTTAAACCATTTTTATTATGTTGTGAATGTCGGAATTGACAAAGATGGCATATAGGGTTTTTATTGGGCAATAGACATTTCCGCTAATCTTTAAAAACATTTCTAATAAATGGATATTACATTGAAAACAATATCATTAAAACAATTTATTCATCATTTCTCCAATACTAGAGAAGAGAAAAAGTTTTGTTTCATACTTGGGTCTGGAGCTTCAAAACAATCAGGAATACCAACAGGTGGAGAATTAGTAAATATTTGGATGAAAGAACTTACCGAAATACATGTAGCTAGTGATTTAGCCAAATGGAAAGAAGATGAAGAAATAGATGATGATAATCTTGCAAAAGATTATTCTAAAATATTTGATAAAAGATTTGAATTAGATTATAAAGAAGGTTATTCATTTCTTGAGCAAAAGATGGAAGGAAAAGAACCAAGTTGTGGTTATTCTGTCCTTTCTCAAATATTAGCAAAAGGGCAGCATAATATTGTAATTACAACCAATTTTGATAGCCTTACAGAGGATGCATTATTTATATATACTAATAAAAAGCCCCTAGTTGTTGGGCATGAGGCACTTGCAAACCACATAAAACCATTTGGGTCTAGACCAATAATAGTAAAAATTCATCGTGACTTATTTTTTGCGCCTAAAAATAACGAAGCTGAAACTAATAATTTAGAAATGAACCTTAAGAAAAATTTACATGGTATATTTAAATATTATACACCGCTTGTAATTGGATATGGAGGAAATGATGGAAGTCTTATGGGATTTCTTGAAAGCCTCGATGAAATTGAGGGGGGTCTATTTTGGTTTTATAGAGATAATGAGCATGATCTCAGTGAAAGAATTCAAAATTTGATAACAAAGTTTAATGGGGTTGGTGTATCAATACCAGGTTTTGATGATTTAATGATTCAAATTGGAAACAATCTAAAATTAGTGCGATTAGATAAGAAAATAGTGAAAATTGCTGAAGAGCGTGCTAAAAATTATATCTCTCAAATAGATAAAATAACTAAAAATACACAGACACCAGAAGAAACAAAAGATGCCGTTGGTAATATGGTAGAAAGAGGCAAAAAAGATTGGTGGTACTACCAAGTAAAAATAAATAAAGAAACAGATTTAGATAAACGAGATACATTATATAAAGCAGCTATAAATAAACTGCCTAAAAGTTATGAACTAATTGGCAACTATGCAATCTTCATAAAAGCCATAAGAAAAGATTATGACAAAGCTGAGGAGCTTTACAAAAAAGCGATTGAGTTAAATCCAGAAAATGATATAACTATTGGCAACTATGCAATCTTCATAAAAGCCATAAGAAAAGATTATGACAAAGCTGAGGAGCTTTACAAAAAAGCGATTGAGTTAAATCCAGAAAATGATATAACTATTGGCAACTATGCAATCTTCATAA
>CBDUTO010000160.1:0-9100 GCA_965370315.1 uncultured Melioribacteraceae bacterium | reverse complement strand
AACAAAAATATTTTCGGAAAAAAATCTCTGTTTACTGGCAACTTCAATTTCATTTTTAAGCTTTACCGGAATTTGAAATTTAGAAAATGTTATTTCAACATTTCCTCCAAATTCACTTTTGAATAACGATTCGGTTTTTTCTTGAATTCCATTTGCTGAAATAAAAAATGGAATAAATATTATATATAGAAATATTTTTTTCATGTACTTATAATCCGAGGCGGTATTGTCATTCCTGCACGTTTCCAGCCTGCCTTTGTCGGCAGACAGGCGGGAATCTTTTGTATTAAGAGATTCCCGAAAAAAGCATTCGGGAATGACATTTATTTTATTATCTTTTTCATGTTTGATTTGAACAATTATTAAAGTTTCATTTTTCTTAAAATCTGTATCCAATTCCAAGGTTGAAATAATTAGTTTCATCTGAGTTCAATTCAATTGTGTCAATCGAATAATCAGCTTTAAGAACTATGTTATCAAGTGGCAGAACTGAAATTCCAATCATCCATGCTGAATGATGATTAGCTAATAATTCATCACCAGCATTAATTGTTGAAGCTGCCGTGTTGTAATCTGTGTATCGTATAAATGGAATTGTTTTCCATTCCCAATTTAATAATCTTGAAAAATCATATCCAAAATCAAAATAGTAGCCAGCAGATTGCTCGAGGTTTGAGTTTTCATAACTAATATTTCCATACTCGCCAACAATGACAAATCCATTTTTTCGGTAATCAGCGTGAACTTCAATCAATGTAAATGGTATATTTGACGTATCACCAATTGCATCATTATAAACAACAGAACCACCAATCTTTAATCCAGAAATATTTACATAATTAAGATTTAGATTATACATCATTGCCGAAGCATCGGATTTAAATCCCTTCTGCCTTCCGCTTCTGATTCCACCGCTATTACTAAACTTATCGCTATTTAAGCCTTCCATAATATTTAATTTATATTCAAATCCGCTTGTTGTACCATATACTGCAAATCCATTTCCAAACCAAGTTGTTGGAATAATGTATTTATTATAACTTGGACGCTCTACACCAAAAAATAATACTGGCTCGTGGTTTTCATTTATTAGTCCAACAGATGCTAAAAGTACACCAGCTTTGAATCCGAGATAATCTTGAAAATGATAATCCAAATATGCTTGCTCAAGAGACAACTCCCCTTCACCTCCCTTTACATAGTTATGTTCAATTTCTACTTCCGAAATAAAGGACCATTTTTCTGAAAATGAATATCCAAAGAAGAGAACAAAACGATGAAAATCTAATGTTTTTGAGATATTATCATCGTGATTTTTATAATTATAGTGGAGTTCTCCATATCCACCTATTGTCGCTTTCTTTTCAAAAAACTCAAATTGTGCGTTTATACTACTTGCAATAATGAAAAGAACCGCTATTACTAAAAATGTTTTACTATACTTCATTTTATTACCTACATATTGTTATTATTATTTAGACCAAATCTAAATATAGATAAGACATTATGCAAGAAGTATCGATTTATAGTGACAATTATTAATGAAATATGCATTGGTTTGTAGAAAGGTTGTGCAGTAAATCAATGAATAGGATCTAAAATTGGTGTTTTATTCTCATTTTGCCAAATTAGCTTTTGTAAAAATGGTAGTAACATATAGTAGATTCTCACACCGTTCTGCTTCTAAGAATGACCTTAAGTTACTAATGGAAGTGAATTATTTTTTTCTAATTCTCTGAAAACATCAATAAAAATGCTTTAATAAACGGATTAATATTACCATCCATTACAGATTGAACATTGGATGTTTCACTATTTGTTCTGTGATCTTTAACCATATTATACGGATGAAATACATACGAACGGATTTGACTTCCCCATTCTATTTTCATTTTGCCTTTTTCTGTTTCACTTTTCTCAGCTTCTGCTTTTTCAACTTCTGCCTGATACATTTTTGCTTTTAACATCTTCATTGCATTTATCTTATTCTGCCCTTGAGAACGCTCACTTTGGCAAGCTGCTACAAATCCTGTAGGAATATGAGTTATTCTCACAGCTGTTTCAACTTTGTTTACATTCTGTCCACCCTTTCCACCAGAACGGTATGTATCTGTTCTTAAGTCGGCGGGATTTATTTCAATAACAATTGAGTCATCTACAATTGGATAAACAAAAACTGATGCAAATGAAGTATGTCTTCGTTTTGCTGAATCGAACGGAGAAATACGAACTAAACGATGAACTCCATTCTCCGCTCTCAGATACCCATAAGCAAATTCGCCCGTTACTTCGATGGTTACACTTTTAATTCCAGCGCCGTCACCATCCAGCCTATCCACAATTTTCATTTTCTGATTATTATGCTCGCCCCATCGTAAATACATTCGCTGAAGCATATCTGCCCAATCTTGCGATTCTGTTCCACCAGCACCAGAGTTGATTGTCAAAATACAATCTAATTTATCATCTTCCCGGCTTAACATACTCTTAAATTCTAAATCGGCAATTGATTTTTCGATAGATTTTAGCTCACTTTTAATGTCATCTTCAAGTGACTTATCCTCTTCCATTTCAGCTAATTCTATTAATTCTTTTAGATTCTCAATTTTATTATTTTCGTCATTCCAGAAGTCAATCCAATCTTGGTTTTGCTTTATTTCTTGCAAAATTTTCTGAGCTTTTTGTTGTACATCCCAAAAACCGTCTGATTCACATTGATCCCTCAAAACTTCCACTCTGTTTTTTTTCTCATCTATTTTAAGAGTGTTTTTGAGTGATTCAACTTTGGCTGAATATTTATTTAATACTTTTTGTTCGTCGTTAAACATTTGTTACCTAAATAATCTTTTAAAATAAACATGTCATTGCGAGGAGTACAGTTTTTTTTGACGACGTGGCAATCTTTAACAGATTGCTTCACCCAACAAAGAACATTGGATTCGCAATGACAGCTATTAACCACTCAATTTATGTATAATTTTCTTTTTAATTTCTTCAATATCACTTCTATCTTTAATTCCAAACCACTCAATAGTTTCATCTTTTCTGAACCAGGTCATTTGTCGTTTTGCAAATCTACGAGTGTTTCTTTTAATTAACTCATTTGCTCGTTCTAAATCATATTCACTGTTAAGATGTGCAATAATCTCTTTATATCCAACAGTATTTAAAGAATTTAAGTCTTGAGAGTAACCAGCCTTTAGGATTGATTTTATTTCATCAACCAATCCAGCACTTATCATTTCATCAACACGAGTTTCAATATTTCGATAAAGAACTTCCCTCTCCCAATTCAATCCAAATTGTAGAAACTTATAATCAGATTCACGTTTATACTCCTGATGAAATTCCAATATTGGTTTTCCAGTAAGATGGAAAACCTCTAACGCACGAATTACTCGCTTCCAATTCTGAGGCAGCATTGTTTCAGCACTTTTTGAGTCAACTTCAACTAATCTATCGTATATAAATTGATTCCCAAATTCATCTTTCTCTTTTAATAATTTGGCTCTAAAATTAGCATCAGTATCAACATCATTCCATAGTCCTTCAACTATGGCTTTAATGTAAAGTCCAGAACCACCAACAACTATTGGAATTTTATTTTGCTTATGCAGTTCATCAATAATTTTTAAGGCTTCAATTTCAAACTTGCTTACATTAAATTCTATTTCTGGATTTAGAGCATCAACGAAATGATGTTTAGCAATTGATAATTCTTCAAGAGATGGCTTTGCCGTACCAATGGAAAGGATTTTATAAACTTGCCTACTATCTGCTGATATTATTTCACTCTTAAGAGATTCTGCCAATTTTAACGAAAGTGAGGTTTTACCAGAACAGGTTGGGCCCAATATTACAATTACTCGCTTTTCCAACCCTCTTTTCCAATTAGTGGAACAAATTTAAAATTAGGAACTTCTTTAATATCAAATTTTTCATCGGAAAGTTTTGATATAATTTGCATTGTCTGACTATTTCTATCGCCAACTGGAATTACCATTTTGCCACCAATTGCAAGCTGCTTTAGCAATCTTTTAGGAACTTCAGGACCACCGGCTGTTACAATAATTCTATCATAAGGAGCAGAATCTTGCCATCCAAGAGTTCCATCACCATAAATTAGAGCTGCTCTAATTCCTAATTTATCATATAATTTTTGAGTTTTCTGATGAATTTCGTAATTCCTTTCAATTGAGTAGACCTTCATCCCCATTTCTACTAAAATAGCCGCTTGGAATCCTGAGCCAGTTCCAATTTCAAGAATTTTACTTCTACTAGTTAACTCAAGTGCTTGAGTCATAAATGCAACTGTATAAGGTTGCGAAATTGTCTGTTCGTGACCAATTGGAAGAGCAACATCAGAATAGGCGTGAGGTTTTATAATGTCTGGAACAAATAGATGTCTTTCAACTTTGGAAAATGCTTTTAACACATTTTCATCAGTAATATTCTTACCTTTTAATACTTTTATTAAATCTTCTCTTTCAACTTCGTACATTTTAACAACTATAATTTTTAATTCACAAAGATAAGATTTATAAGGATAACAATTTGGTTTTCAAAAGAATATTTTTAGGAAACTATAACTGTTAAAAAAAAGAATGCCAGAAATTACTCTGGCATTTTTGAAGTTGAATAACACCAATTATTCACTAACTATAGAGACTTCCTCTCTTTCTTTTTGAGGATCAAAAATTTCGGTTAAACATGCATGACAGTTCATTAGTCTTTCACAAAGTTGATCAATCTCATTATTTCTGTCATTTTGATTAAGTGCAACATTACTTTCACTAGAAGCTATTTTAAGTAAAGCAAGAATTGCAGTTAAACGTGCTTTATCATTATCCACTTTTTTGATAAATGTTGTTAACTCAGGAATTGAATTTTTAGATTTTATCTCACCAAGCATATATGCACTGCTTATTTTAAGACCTAAGTTGTCAGAATTTAAACCAATTAAAAGTGATTTTTCAATTTGCTCATACTCTACTCTTTTAGCTTTGGTTGGTAGATTTTCAGCAAACAATAGAGAAAAAGTAGAAAAAACAAATATTGTAAGAACGATAATTCTCATTAAGCTTTTCATTTTGTTCCCCCCAGAAAAAATGAATTATAAAAATTGTTGGTTACCGATATAGACGATATAGTGGTTGGAAATGTTTCAATTATTTATTGTAATTTATCAATTTAGATGAAATAGTGGATATTTCATTTACAAACATGAATGAATATCTAGAAGAGAATTGTTGCGTTAAAGAATTAGTGTTGAAACTAACAGAATTGAATTTAATCAATAAATTATTTGTAGTGGATGGACATGCCAATCCACTACAAAATTATTTTTTATTTCAGAAACTCTTTCAAATATTCATATCTTGGAGTGAGTTTACCATTATAAACTATAACTGCTCTCTCAATTTCAGCAGGAAATCCAGATTCATCAACTGATTTTGTTTTATCAGCATTTACAATTCCAGCTACAAATTGGTTTAGTGCATCAGAAAACTCAATTGAAGAATTTCTAGGTAATTCTGTTGGAAGATTATCAACAGCAATATCTAAAATACCGTTTCCTTTATATCCATCTGTGATTGAATCATCTTCTGGGTTATAAACATATGCAGGGTTATCGGATGGAGTTGATTTAACTGTAAACTCAACTGCTCCATCAATGTCGCAAGTTATGTCGCAAATTACATCGAGTTTATGTTCATTTTTCGATTTGAAATATTCTTTAGTTAAAAATCTTGGTGATGCTTCAGTCCAATAAATTGCATTAATAAGCATACTCATATGCGGAATATATTCTTCAAATTTTGATTTATACTTTTCTGGATGAGTAAAATAATCCATCAACTCAAATTTATCTTCTGATTTTTTTGGTTCAACTAAATGTTCTTCTTTGAAGATAACTTTGTAAAAGAAATTGTTTGATTTGCTATCCAAGTTTTTTAGATCTTCTGGATTGATAAGTTTGTGAGGTAGCACATCAAAAATCTCTTGTGCACCTTGCGATACATTTCCGTATCCCATAAATCCAAAAACGAAAGGAGCTTTTTCAACTGTCATTCCATTCTCTTCAATCTCTTTTCCAACTTTGGCAATTTCTTCCTTAGCTTCTTCAACAGATTTATAATCATAAGCTGGTTTTATTTTAAGCAATGGAGTTTCATAACCAAGATTTTTCAATCTAATTCCATATCCATAAAGTGCATCAATCATTCCAGCAAGACCGGCATATTTACCAAAGAATACAAGGCGTTTGCCATCTTCATTCGCAATTGCTTCGTAGTCAATTAAAGTTGCGTTCAAATCCATTAACTTTTGGAGCAAAGGCATATTATAATCTTGCCCTTTAATAGTGTGCGAAAAAAAGATATATGTTTTATCATTTTGTAATAATGGTATTGGAATTTCTTTTACCGCAAATACAACTGGAGCATCGGATAAATCTTCTTTTATTGTTACCCCAACATCTGTGAATTCTTTCTCCAAAAATGCACGGCGTTCAAATGGTTGAATTATTGTATCAATCCCAAAATCATTTTTTAACTTTTCTAAATGCTCTGGAATTAGTGGTACACGTCGTTCCCAAATATTTTTATCTTCTCTTCTTATTCCAATAAGTTTTTTCATAATGCTTCCTTAATCTTAATTCTGTATTTAAAATAAAGTAGTCGCGAATGCGCGAATAAAACTAATAATAAAATATGTTAACTATAAGTCATTGCGAGAGAGTGAATACGATTGAAGCAATCTACCAAAATAAAACTAAATCTAAATTTACTACAATTTAGACAGATTCCTTCACCCCAAAAATTGGGTTCGGAATGACGGTTAAGAAAAAGCTGTCCATACTATGAACAGCTTTCAATTTTAATAGTCTAATATCTGTTACTCTGAAATCTGAAATCTGATATCTATAAGTTAAATATCAAATTTAATTCCTTGTGCTAATGGAAGTTCTTTTCCAAAGTTAATTGTATTAGTTTGACGTCTCATATATGCTTTCCAAGAATCTGAACCAGACTCACGTCCACCACCAGTCTCTTTTTCGCCACCAAACGCTCCACCAATCTCAGCACCAGAAGTTCCAATATTAACATTTGCAATACCGCAATCACTTCCCCAATGAGAAAGAAATGTTTCAGCTTCTTGCATATTATTTGTAAAGATTGAAGATGAAAGACCTTGCACAACATCGTTGTGAATATCAATTGCATTTTCAACACTTCCTTTATATTTAATCAAATAAAGTACTGGAGCAAAAGTCTCCTCTTGTACAATTTCGTAATGGTTTTCTGCTTCAATAATAGCTGGTTGTACGTAACATCCAGAACCATAGCCTTTACCAGAAAGAACTTTACCACCGTATAGAAGTTTTCCGCCTTCTTTTTTAGCAAGCTCAATAGCTCCTGTAAAATCAGCAACAGAACCTTTGTCAATTAATGGTCCAACATGATTTTTTTGATCCATTGGTGAACCAATTTTTAAACCTTTATATGCTTTAACTAAAATGGTTTTTACTTTTTCGTAAATATCTTCGTGAATAATTAAACGACGAGTTGATGTACATCTCTGTCCAGCAGTTCCTACTGCACCAAATACCATTGCAGGAACAGCTATGTTAAGATCTGCTTCTGGAGTTAAGATTATTGCATTGTTTCCACCTAACTCTAATATAACTTTACCAAAACGAGCTGCAATTTTTTGAGCTGCCATTCTACCAACACCAGTTGAACCAGTGATTGATACTAATGGAATTCGTTTATCATTTATTAATCTTTCACCAATCGATGAACCTTTACCAACTACCAATGAGAATAATCCTTCTGGTAATTTGTTCTTTTTAACAACTTCACCAATAATGTTTTGAACAGCTATTGCGGTTAATGGAACTTTTGATGAAGGCTTCCATAAGTTAGTATCACCACAAACTGTTGCTACCATTGCGTTCCAAGCCCATACAGCAACCGGAAAGTTAAATGCGGAAATTGTTCCAACAACACCAAGTGGATGATATTGGTCATACATTCTGTGATTTGGTCTCTCTGAATGCATTGTTGAACCATAAAGCATTCTTGATTGTCCAACTGCAAAATCACAAATATCGATCATCTCTTGAACTTCGCCTAAACCTTCTTGAAGAGATTTACCCATTTCGTATGTTACTAATTTTCCAAGTGGTTCTTTATATTCACGCAATTTGTTACCAATTTCACGGACTACTTCGCCACGTTGTGGTGCTGGAATTTTCTTCCACTCTTTAAATGCTTCGGCTGATTTTGCAATTACTCTTTCATAATCTTTTTCATTTGCTTGAAAAACAGATGCAATATATTTTCCGTTTATAGGAGAATAAATTTTCAACTCTTGATTCTTCGTTGAGCCAAACCACTTAACACCAGTAGATGCTCCAAAGTTTTTTTCTTTAATTCCTAATTTTTTTAAGAATTCCATTTTTACTCCGTTATTTATTTTTTGTTTATTAATTAATTTTTGATTTTATATTCAAATAATTCATAATTGATGCTAGAGAAATATTTGTCATTTTATTTTCAATATCTACCTGAATAGTAGAAAACAGATTGTCAAAATAACCTAAATAATCATATTTATCCTCACCTACGATATCATGAACTTTTAGATGAAAAGCTTTTCTATCCTCTATTGCACAGTATATTTCCTGCAAGTCAATTGTTTCAGGAGCTTTCAATAATAGGAATCCTCCCTTTGTACCTTGGTTGCTTTCAACAATTTTATTTTGTGATAACAATGAAAGTAACTTACGTAATTTGGAGGCATTGATACCTGTATTCTCTGCAATTTCTTTGCTTGTTTTTGCCATAGGATGGCTTTCAGCAAGAAAACAGAGGGCTTTTACTGAAGACGATAGTTTTGTTGAAGCTGACATAATTCCTTTAATTGTTACAGTAAGTGTAACACATTTTATAATAAATGGCAAAAGGAATTTTTAGTGAATAATGTCATTGAGAGGAGTCCATCTTTTTGGACGACGTGGAAAACTATTGAAGGCGTAACTAGGGTTTGCTGAATTTCTAAACACGAATAAGTTTCACTTTAAGTTTGTATAAGT
>CBDUTO010000159.1:0-9307 GCA_965370315.1 uncultured Melioribacteraceae bacterium | reverse complement strand
ATAGATGTTACTAAAGCAATGGCAACAATAGAAGAATTTTTAGGAATCCAAATTGAATGGGGCCATCTTGAAAGATCAGGTTTGGCTAAAAGCAAAAAATAAATTTTAATTATTAGAGGTAGAAATGGAACTAATTCCAATATTATCATTGATTATTCTTGTAGCAACAATATCGACTTTTATCTTAGCTATTGGTGCATATATTCTTTATAAGATAAGAGAAAGAAAAGGTAGAACTGGTACAGCTGCACAACCCTCTTCAATTGAAGCTGAATTAGTTACACCTTCCAGAGTTGTTGCAGAAACAAGAGGTACTAGACGAACAGGAACTGGAGAGCAAATTTATACAAGAGGAACTAGAGGTGAATCTGCTTATTCTACAGATACATCTGCCGATCCTCAAATGCGTCCAACATTTGTTGCGCCAAGAGAAACAAGAACAAATGCAACAAGATACACAGCCCCAGTTACTCGAGATACTTTTGAAGGTGAGAGATATACTTCGGCACAAAAATTTAAAAGATATACTCAGCCTACACAAAAAGAGACAAAACCAAAACGTGAGGAAAGTCTTAAATGGCGTTAAGTAGTAAAAAAAATATTGATAAAAAGAAGAAATTAAAAGCCCAACATGAAGGAACAGAAGCAATTAAGGGTTTAAGAGTAAATTACTTCATAATATTCTTAAGTGGTTTGGTTATTCTAATCGCAGCTATTCTAACTTATCTACTGATTATTCAAAATGTTTATGGTAATTATGAGATATCAGAAATACTTCCTTCTGAGAAAAATTTAAAAGAATTTCAATATTCATCAAAAGTAGGTCTTTTATATTCACAGTATACTACTAATATGTTGGGTGGAGATGAAACTTGGGTTGGAGATAATATAGATACATGGAAAGATTTCTTGACAAATATGAAAATTGAGTATGAGGTTTTTACAGATTTAGATCTTGAAGAGGGCAAACATCTTAAATATAATTTAATCATTCTTGCTGGTAGTAAATCAATGAGTGATAAAGAGGTGATGAGAATTAAAAGATATATTGATGCTGGTGGTTCTGTTCTTGCTACTGGTGGAGTTGCAACATTTTCTGATGAAGCTAAGTGGAGAGGATGGGATTTCTTTAAAGAAACATTTGGAATGAAATTTACAAAAGAACTTTCACCTGAAGAAGCTTTAGAAAAAAGTCATACACTACGTGGTAATTTACCAATTACTGCAGGTATTCCTACTGGATATATTTTGCAAATTGCTACTTGGGATAGACCAGTTTATGCTGAAGTACTTGAGCCTAGAACTACTCAAGTAAGTTATTGGTATGACTATAGTGGCGAAAGAGGTTTAGTTGATGAGCAGATTAGAAAGAGTGCTGGTATTGCTAATGGATATTATGGAAAGGGAAGATTTGTCTGGTACGGTTTTGAATTAAATTCTGTTGTTGGAAGTAATGAGGATTATACTTTTCTCGGTAAATTAGTGAAAAATAGTGTTGATTGGTTAACTTATAATCCAATATCATTCGTGAAAGATTGGCCAGAACCATACGTAGCAGCAGCAGTATATGTTCCTACAATTAAAGATAATATGAATAATATTAGTGCCGTAAAAAGTACGATTAGTAAGTTTAATGCAGGAGCAACTATTATAATGGAAAGTAATTTAGCTCTTAAGTATCCAAAACAAACTGCAACATTATCTAAAACTGCTGATATTGTACCCATAATAGATCTAGGCTTAGTAGATCAAATATTTAATACAGAAAATGATTTGAGTTCCGTAGAGATTCAAAAAGCAGATATCACTTACGTTCGAGATTCACTCGGTAAAATTACAAATAAATCGATAAAAGGAATTACCCCTTATTTTGGATACTATGATGAAGCAACTCTTGCAATTATGGCAGAAGAGAATATTAGTTATATAATCACTGATTCTCTAACTGATAGATCTGTGCCAAACAAAAAAATTCTTAATAGTAAAGATGTATTTATTATTACAAATACATCAAGAGATGATATAGTAGTCATTGATGAGTTTGGTTTGACGGAACCTGAATTTCAAAAATACACCTATTTTGAAGATATTGATAGAATAATTTTTGAAGGTGGCTTATATGTTCTTAAAACTCATAACAATTATTTACTAAAACCACAGTATAATGGAATATTCAACAAGATACCTAACTATATGCGCTCTAATAATGTATGGGTAACTTCAATTCCTGAAATGTTAGAATGGTGGAACTCTAAAAGTGGTGTTGAATTAAAATATGAAAAAAGAGGAAAAAGAAGAATTGTAGTTGAAGTATCAAATCATAAATTTAAAATTGATGATGATTTTGTGGTCCAAATTAATTTTAATAAAGAAGTAAGGAATATTTCAATTAGTACAGAATTAATTAATACTCAAATTCCAGAATTTGAACACGACCAAGAAACACACATTCTGTACTTACATATTAAGGATTTAGAAGCCGATGAAACTAGAACATTTTTAATTGATTTTGAAAATGTTAACGACCAACCAAATCAGTTTCTTATTAAAACAATAGATTAAATAAGCTGAGAGACCAGTGAATAACCAGAAAATTAAATATGCTCTATTTATACTTGTTGCTTTTATTTTAGCAAGTTGTGTACAATCTGTAGATCCAACATACGATAGTGGAGATAGTGATAATACAACTTATCTTCCAGTAATCAATATTTTATATCCAGTATCTGGCGATTCAATTAATATGGGGTACACGTCTATTCTTTTTCAAGCAACTGATTATAGTGGTGGACCAGGTCTTTCAAGTTATAATCTTTTTGTTGATGGAGTTTTGATTCAAAGCTTTACTCAGAACGAAGATGGGTCAAATCCATATCTATATTTTAGTTCTGATACTCTCGAAAAGAAGTTAGGAATAAATCCTTATAATTGGCCGTCAGAACTTTCTTATGCCATGACAGTAGTAAATGAAGATGGTGATTTCGGAGTTACTCCTTCAGATGATAGTACCTATACTATTTATGTTGATAGAAAACCAGTTGCACCAGGCAATTTAATATTAACTAGAATTACTACTAAATCATTTAATCTTTTTTGGGATGATTTTTCATCAAATGAAACCAAATATGAAGTTTGGAGACAAGATGGAAGTAACAATGGATTTATTCACATAAAAGATATAGCTGCAAATACAATTAGTACAAATGATATTGTAAGTTCAGATTATATTAATTATGGTTATAAAGTAAGGTCTGTAAATGGATTTGGAAGTTCTGAATTTAGTAATATTGTTTATTCAAGTGGTATATCAGGTGGTGATGCTCCAACAAATCTCACAGGAGAGGCATTAGGTGCATCTACTATTCAACTTAATTGGGAAGACAATTCAGATACTGAAGATGGTTTTGTTTTAGAGAGAACAAATCCAGTAAGTGGAGCTTACGAAAGGTTGGTTGTTTTACCAAGAAATACAGTAGAATATTTTGATGCTGATTTGTCTCCACTCACTACATATCAATATAGAGTTGCATCATTTACGAGTTCATCAATTTCTGCCTATTCTAATGTAGTTACTGTATCTACATACAGTATGGATGTTCCGGCTCCTGAGAATTTAGTTGCAAACTATGAACCAAATAATAAGGTTGTGATAATTGATTGGGATGATAATACTCAATATGAAAATGGAACAACTATTGAAAGAAAAGAGACAATTAATGGTGAGTTTGTAGTTATAGGAACAACAGATACAGATGTAAATTCTTTCTCTGACGGTGCAATTATTGAGAACCAACTCTATTATTATCGTGCAAGATTTACAACAACAGAAGGTTTTAATACAACATATTCAAATGTTGATACTGCATTTGTTTATGATGCACCTCCAACGGCACCAACTAGTTTACAAATTATTGAATTTAGTGATTCAACATATGGATTATGGTGGGAAGATAATTCGGATGATGAAGAAGGATTTGAGATATGGAGAAAGACAACTAGTTCTGGCACCTATATTCTTCAAAAGCAGTTATTACCAAATACAACAGCCTATAATGATTCAGTTACTAACGGAATTACTTATTACTATAAAGTTCGTGCTTTCAGGTCACCAACTTATTCAGCATTTTCAAACGAAGTGAATACTGATGAAGGAAATGGAGGAGAGTTCCCTGCACCAACAAACATAAATGCACTTATTGTGAATGTTAACAATGTGCAATTAAATTGGACAAATAATGCAACTGATGAATTACAAATAATTGTTGAAAGAAAATTACAATCAGAAATTGAATTTACAGAAATAAAAAGATTAGCTCCAGGAACGACTACTTGGACTGATACCAATGGGTTATTAAATAATACTACACTTTATTACAGATTAAAGACTAAGTACCCTCAAGGGGACTCTGAGTATAGTAGTGAACTAACAGTATACATACCTTAATGGTAAGGTAATATTATGGAAAATTATAAAAAAGAAAAACAATCGCAAAATGGAAGTGAAAGCTCCGTATCACATCTGCAAATTAATATAGATGAAGTGTATGAATTTATTGAAGATAAATCTATTCTTAATATATTAGAATCAGTTAAACAAGCTTATCCCTTTACATTTATAGGGCGTCAGAAATTTAGAAGAAAAATCGATTCGCTTAGTTTCGATTTTTGGATAAAAGATTCAGATGAAAAAATAATTATTGTAAATAATAATTATGCTGAATCATTAAATATGAAAACATCTGAAATTGAAGGCAAATATTTAACCGATATCTTTGAAAAGAAGGATTATCAATTAGTTAAAAATATTACAAATTACATTGTTACCACCTCAAATTCTGTATTGTATGAAACATATTCAAAAGATTCTGTCGGAGATTTAATACAAACTGTAGAATTTCCTATTAGTGATATTGATGATAATGTTGTTGCTATTATTGGGTTTAAGCAAGAAGCATTTAAACTTGAGAACTTAATTGCTGATAATTCAGGCACAAGTTCTTTAATTAATCTTGAGGAAATACCAGCTGTTGTTGTACAAGTTTCAAATGACTTTTTAGTTGAGCAGTTTTCAAATAAATTTTATATGGAATTTAAATTAAATCCTAACTCTATAATGAATCAAAGTTTACAATCAATTTTTAATGTGGACTTTTCAAAACTATTGATTAATACTTCTGGTAGTAGTATAAGAATTGCAAAAGAGGAGTATAGTTTTGAATTTCAAGCAATTAATAATGATACTAGTAAAGGATATTATTTCTCGTTTAATAAGGTTATAGAGAAGAGTGCAAAGTCAGAAGCAAGTATTAAAACTTTTGATATGGTTATGTACACTAGCCCTGACCCAATGTTTATTTATAGTATTGATAATCTTAGGTTCTTAAAAGTAAATGAAGCAGCATTAAAATTTTACGGGTATAGAGAAGAAGAGTTTTTGGGAATGGATCTAACTGATTTATATGATCCTGAAGATATACAAACTCTTGTGGATTCTGCTTCTCGAAATACAATTGAGCGTGGGTTTACAGGCCCCTGGAGACAGAGAAAGAAGGATGGTTCAAATGTAAAAGTTGAAATTAGCAAGTCTGGCATTGAGTTTAGTGGAGAACGCGCTCATTTTAATATTGTTAAAGATGTATCGCAAAATTTAGTTAGCGATAAATTGTTAAGTCAATTCCAATCAGTTCTTGATAATTCAAGTGATTTAATTATCATGACTGATGCTGATGGTTTTATTAAAAAAGCAAGTAAAAGCACATCCAAAATTCTTGGTTATGACAAAGCAGATTTAGATGAGAGACCATTCTTAACATTAGTGACTGATGAGTATAGAGCAAAGATAAACACAAATATTTTTCACAGTGCTATTCCTGAAGTCGTTGATTTAAATTGCTTTATTAAAAAATCTGATGGTAAAGCTATTTCTGCTCATATAGTTTCTACACCAATATTTAGTGGAAAAAATAATGTTGATTTAATCTCAATAGTAATTTCAATTGAAAAAGAAACGGTTATTAAAACTGTTATCGAAAAAGAAATTATTAAAGAAAGTACTCCATCACCAGGATCTAGTAACACATTAGATCCAGAATTTTTAAGTCATTTGTTTCATGAACTGCTAACACCAGTAAATGTAATTATTGGGTTTTCTCAAGAACTTGCTGATAGTGTTGAGGGGTTGGATGAAGACCAAAAAGAATCAGTTGATATCATTAAGCAAAACCAAAGAACACTTTTACAGTTAATGGATAATGCAGTTCAATATACTGAGCTTGAACAAAATCAAGTTCGTTTGAATCCAACAAATATTCATTTTGTAGAATTAATAGATCAGATTGAAAATGATGTTGCTAAAGTCTCAGCAAATCTTGGGAAAGAATTTTCCTATGGAAAAATATCTTCTTCATTAAAATTTGAAACAGACCAATCAAAATTACAAGCTTTAATATCTCTTTTGGTTGAGTTTGGAATGAGAGCCACAAAGAGTGGTAAAATATATCTTTCAGCTTATCAAACTGATCCTGGCCACTGTGTAATTACAGTAAAGGATGATAGAAATACAATTTCAAAAGAGTTGCTTGATAGTTTACAAGAAATATTTTCGGCTGATGAAAATACAATTAGACATAAGTATGGAATTTCTAGATTTATGTTACGCTTTGTTCTTAAAGTTTCTGATTTAATTGCTGAGGGGCATGGTGTTATCAATAAATATGGGGAGCCATCAGAATATGGTTTTACATTCCCAATAAGATTTGATGATAAGAAATTAGTAGCACCACAAGTAGTTGAAGAACCGATAATTCAAAAAGAAGTAAAACCTATTATTGCACAAGATGAAATCCAGTATGTACCTTCAACTCCAGAGAATGTAAAAGTTGAAGATGAACCTTCTAAACCTACAGAACCTTTTACAGTTCAAGTCAATGTAAATACTCAATCTAATTCACAAAGTAATGTTCAGCCAACAACATCGGTTCCAGAGCAAGCAATGGAAGTAGAGAAGGAAGCAGCTGTTGAAGTTGAACCTGTAATTGAAGAAGTCCCAGCGCCAGTCGTAGAGATTCCTGAGGTAATAGAAGAAGAAAAGGGAGTAAGTTTTGAAAATCTCTCATGCCTCTATGTGGAAGACCAAATAGATTCACAAATATTGTTTAAGGTTCAAATGAAAGGACTGAAAACAATTGAGTTCGCAAATAGTTTTGAAAAAGCAATTCCACTCCTTCAATCAAGAGTCTATGATTTTATAATCATGGATATAAATTTGCAAGGGGAGTACAATGGATTGGATGCCTTACGTGCAATTCAAAAAATGGAAAGCCATAAAGATGTACCAATAGTAGCTGTTACAGCTTATGTGCTTCCTGGTGACAGAGAGCGGTTTATCACTGCTGGTTTTACAGACTTTATTTCTAAGCCAATTCTACGTGATAAATTAGAGTCAGTACTAAATAATATCTTCTGAGGTTGTCAGTTGGATAGCTTTTAAAAAGGTATCCAACTGTTTAATTTTACCACTAAAATATCCTACTGCTATAACTCAATAACTTGATGTTCAATTTTGTAAGTGTTGAGTTCATTCATTATCCACTTAATAATATCCAACCCATATTTATTAGCAAAGTAGAAAAAATTAATTTCTCGTTCTTGCAAGTTTTCATTTGGATAAACAGCATTCCTCACTTTTTCAAGTTGAGTTATTAGAGTTTTGTGTTTTCTACCTTCAGCACCTTTTGATTTCTCTTTTAAGGTATTTAGTGTATGTTCTATTCTTGCAATTGATTTCTCAATTGGTTGAAGAAGAGATGAATCCACAGAGAGAAGGTTCTCTTTTAATAAGTTTAATGTTGTATTAATTTCCGTTTCCGATTTCTGAAATAAGTCATCAAAATTTATTTCAGATACAATATTAACTACTTTTTCAACTAGTAGATTTTTATCAATATAAAAGTCAGGCAATGATAAACTGTATTTCTCGATTATTGAAAAAAGATGAGACTCTATTATTGTTCCTGATGAGCGTGGGAAAATAATTGGAGAAACTACATTAAAGAATTTATAATTTGGCATAACTTGAGCAAAGTAACTAATTTCACTAGAACCCCCAACGTAAGCAGCAGTGGGGAGTAAGTAATCCTGACAAATTGGACGGAGTAAAACATTTGGACTAAATGATGATGGATCGAAATATAATAAATTTAGTAATTCCTCTTTATTAAGTCTTTTCCTTCTACCCTTAAATCTAAATTCGCCCTCTATCGGCTCAACTAAATGTCTTCCAGTTTCATCTGAGTAGAAAAGATTAACGGGTTTCACTTTTACTTGAGCGTGATAAACCTCCTCTAACTCGGCACTCTTTAAAACATTTGTTGTTGTATGAGTCTCAAAATCATTAATCTCTTTTTCAAAAATTGGAAGCAGAATATTTTTCACTAAACTATCTTGTGGGTCAAAAATTATTAGTCCATATTCATCAAAGAGCTTAATGAATAATTCCTTAAATGCAGTCTTAAAAGTTTTACCCTCCTGATAGCAGTCTTGTAGAAGGAGTAAAATTTCATCTTTAAATTCGTTATCTCTTAAAGCATCATTTAAATCATCCAGAGTAAATTTGATTGAAGAATTAAACTTGATATTTCCTACTGAACCTCTGTTCGTTTCCTCTTCTTGTCCATCATCATAATTTAATGTTCTATACTTATTTTCTTTATCAAAAATATTTATCGAAGCAACCTCATCAAAATCGTGATCATCTACCTCCATCCAAAAAAGAGGAACAAAACTATAATCACTATATTTTTCCTTTAATAGTCTAGCTAACTTTATAGCAGTTATTGTTTTATATATTGTGTACAACGGGCCACCAAATAGTGAAACTTGTTGACCAGTAACTATTGTGAATGTTTTTTCGGAGGCTAATGAAGATATATTTGATTCTGTTTGTTTAGAAACTTTATAATTAGAGTATTGTTTCTTTATAATTTCTGATATTTCTCTTCTATGTGGACGATCATAATTTATAAGTTGTTCAAAAGTTTTTTCTAAATCATCATTATTTCTAAAATCCTTCGCATAGAATGTTGAGACATTTTCAAATTCAGAAATGTAATCTAAAAACAGATTCTGATTTCCTGGAATATCTGAATAGTTTATTTGCATCTAAATTTCCTTTTATTTTTCTAACTGCAAAAATAGCAATTTATTTGGACGTGGTTATAAAAAAGATAGAATGTAATATTAAATTCTGATATGTTTTACTATACTTTACTTTACTATACTTTACTTTATTTTATTGCTTAAAAAGCTC
>CBDUTO010000158.1:0-9371 GCA_965370315.1 uncultured Melioribacteraceae bacterium | reverse complement strand
AAAATAGAGATGAATACATTATAGAAGTTACTGCTTCTGATATTTCTGGAATAACAAAGAGAGCAATAGTTACAGTTACTATTAACGGAGTTGATAAAGAGATAATTCTTAAATTGACTAATGATAAAGTTTATACGAAAAAAATATTTGTTAATAAAAGTTCGTTTACACCACATATGAAATATATTTTACTCGAAGATTATCTTGGAAATAAAAAAAAATATAAGATCAAATAAAAAGAAAATAATTATGAAAGTTAAATGTTGGAATTTTTTAATTAGTCTCATTGTGCTTCTAAGTATCTCAGTAGTTAGTGCACAGCAAACAGTCGATTTTGTTACATATGGTGCTAATGGTGACCCCAAAGAGGGGGATAATGATTTTAAGCAAATATTTTTTATTCGGGTTAATGAAAATTCTGATGATTCATTTATTGTAGAATTATTTGATGCTGATTGCATTGGTGAAAAAGATAAAGTCTTTAATAAACAATTTAATTCTGAATTTAAGTTTTCGTTATTTGGTGGAGTTAATGCATATACCGCTAGTTCAATTACTCTTGAATCACCTAATAGAATAGATTTATATAGAGGAACTAAAATAGAAGAACTTATTGTATCAAATGAATCCGAGTATGATGACAAATGGGTTGCCCTTGCTAGTCTTACAAAGAGACAAGGTGAGTTTGTAGATGATGCTTATTATTTTAAACTAGTCGTTGAAGGGATCTCGGGGGATGATGCCAATGTCTTTAATGTGAGAGTTAAAAGTGAAAATAGTGATGGAATTAAAATTATTAATTATGCTCCAACTGTACATCTTTTGCCAAGAATGGATCCCATCCAACTTAGGTTTAACTCCGGCGAAAACTCAAAAGTAAAAGTCAGTAACTATGATGCCGATGGAACAAATGCCTTCTTACTAACTCCATACCGTTCGGCATTAAAATTAAAATCTTCGAAAGATGGTGATTGGAAATCTAACTTAGTTGAGTTAAAGTCATTTGAACAAAATGAGATTTGTGCAATCAAGTTCGGTCCTGGTGGGAACAGAGTTAATGATGCTATATTTTCTATTGAAGATGAGTTTGGAAATCCAATTCCAATCGAATTACCAATTCTAACAGAAGTTAAAAACTACAGACCAGTAATTAGAAAAAAGATTATTAGAACTGATGATTGCAATTTGGTAGTTTTTGATGCTTCTAAATCTTATGATATCAGCAATGAAAATATTAGTATTAAGTGGATATTCCCTGATGGTGTTGTAAAGAAAAGACTTCGTGAAGAAGTTCGCTTCAAAGCTTCTGGAAAATACTCCGTTATACTTGCTATTAAAGACAATTCAAATTCAATTGAATCTGGTAGTTATGAAGAGTTTGAAGTTATTATAAATGAACTTCCAACTGCTGTTGCTGGGGATAATATTCAAAGAGCAGTAAACAAGAAAGTATATTTTGATGCATCTCTTTCATATGACCATGATGGGAAGATAAAAACTTATGATTGGGACTTTGGAGATGGTAATAGTGGGATTGGAAAGGAAACCTCACATATTTATAGTGAACATGGTAGCTATAGAGTTCTATTGACTGTCACTGATGATTACGAAGGTATTTGCAATAGCAATACCGACTCCTTTACTGTTTCTATTAATGCTGCACCATTTGCAGAAGCAGGGGAAGATATTTATTGTTCAATAAATGAGATAGTAAATTTTGATGGAAGCAAGAGCCATGATATTGATGGAAATATTATTTTGTATCAATGGGATTTCAATGATGGCGAAAAGGGAGGGAATCAAAAGACTTCACACTTATTTAGTAAAGCAGGCAAGTGTAATGTTACTTTAATAGTAACAGATAATTCGAAGGCTGAAAATAATATTTCATCTGATGAACTTATTGTCTGGGTTAATGACCCTCCAATTGCTAAGGCTGGAAAAGATATTGAAATTGCTGTTAATGAACTATTAACATTGGATGCAAGCAGCTCTTTTGATGTTGATGGAGAAATTAGTGAGTATACTTGGGCAAGTGATAATCAGTTTGAAAAGAGTAATAAAATTATTACGCACTCCTTTTTAGAACCTGGTAAGTATGAAGTAAAGTTAAAAGTAAAAGATAACTCTGGAACTAAAAGCGAATATAGAGAAGATGAAATTGTTGTAACAGTTAATGCTCCTCCAGTTGCAATTGCTGGCGACGATATATTACAAACTAATGCTGAAGTTCTTTTTGATGCTGGTGAATCATTTGATTCAGATGGTGAGATAATAGAATATCATTGGGATTTTGGAGATGGATCCTCGAGCAATATTAAAAGTGTGAAGCATGTGTATAAAAATAGTGGGGAGTATAATGCAACCCTAACTGTTCAAGACAATTCACCAACATCAAATAATAGTGCAACTACTAAAGTAAAAGTAACTATTAATGCAAAACCAATTGCTGATGCTGGTCCAGATCAGATTATCGCACCTAGCGAAATATTTAATCTAAATGCTAAAAACTCAATGGATATAGATGGCACTATTGAATCGACAGAATGGTTTTCTGAAAATAGTAATATTAGCAGTGAAGGTAATTTTAACTATTCGTTTGATAAGTCTGGTTCTTACAATATTCAATTAAGAGTATCGGATGATTCCAAGGATTCTGAAGCAATTGATTATGATAATATCTTAGTAATTGTAAACGAAGCACCAACCATAATAAGTGATAATTATTACAAAATAGCAGTTGGTGAAACAGTGAATTTTGATGCTTCGAAATCATTTGATAGTGATGGAAGCATTAAAAAATATGAATGGATTTTTAATAATGAAGTATTAAGTAATGAAGCAAAATTCACATATAAATTTGAAAAGGGTGGGAAGCATAGTCTAGACCTCATTGCTAATGACAATTCGGATGTAGGAAATTCTATTTCGCAAAGAACAATTGAAGTCTATGTAAATAGTAGACCAACAATAAACTATATAAGTGATGTTACTTCATGTAATAATTATGTCTCTCTTTCAGCTGCAGAATCATTTGATAAGGATGGTGATATACTTAGTTTTACTTGGGATTTAGGAGATGGGGCAATTGCTGTGGGGAAAGAGATAACACACTTGTACACTGCTCCTGGGAGTTATCCGGTACTATTAACAGTTGATGATGGACATTCTCTTTCTAATTCAATTGCTACTACTCAATTAATTGTAAAAATCAATTCTACTCCAATAGCTAATGCAGGTGAGGATGAAATAATATGTACTGGAGATATTATTACTCTTGATGCCTCTAAATCATTCGATGCAGATGGTGATCTACTAAAGTATGAATGGGATTTTGGTGATAGTTCAAATTCAAGTGGTATTACTGTTAACAAAAATTACAGTAACCCAGGTTTGTATAATGTAAAATTAAAAGTTTCAGACAACACAGGATTGGATTGTAATTATAGTTATGATACTAAGGTTTTAAGAGTTATAGAATCTCCAATTGCCTTTGCTGGAGAAGATATTGTTACATGTAGTGGAAAAGAAACCTTTTTTAATGCATATAAATCAACTGACTCAGATGGAATAGTTAATAGTTTTTTCTGGGATTTTGGTGATGGCTCCAATAGTGGTGGTGAGAAAATATCCCATGTTTATAAAGAACCTGGCATTTATACTGTAGTTCTAACTATAACCGGTGATTTAGCTGGAGAGTGTGATAATGTTGATACTGATGAATTAATTGTTACAGTTGCAGAAGCTCCAAATGCTGAGTTTAGCTATCAAGACTCGGTGGCGGTTAATAGTGTTATTAAATTTGATGCATCTCTTTCAGATGGACATGGAAATAAAATTACTAATTATCATTGGAATTTTGGTGATGGAGAAATAGCTGATAGTTTAGTTGTTGAGCATAGCTATGCAGAATCTGGAAATTATATTGTGGAACTAAAAATTAATACTGATAATGGATCGGATTGTAATTCGTCAATTATTAAAAAAAATGTATACGTTAATGAATCTCCCATTGCTATTGCTGAAAGTGAACGGTTGGTAGAGGTTAATCAATTATTAAGATTTGATGGATCAAAATCTTATGATCCAAATGGTGAAGTAATTAATTATAGTTGGGACTTTGGAGATGGCACATTCAAAGAGGGAATTATTGTTTCCCATAGTTTTAATGAATCTGGAAAATATAGAGTTACTTTAACTGTTAAGGATGAAACAAATATTATTAATAATTCTGCAAAACATGAATTATTAGTTGAGGTTAATTCCCCTCCAAAGGGTAAAATTGAATTACCAGAATACGACTTTGTTGGTATTCCAGTAGTAATTAGTGGAAAGAATATAAATGATTTTGATGGAAAAGTAGAGAGCATTATCTGGTCAATAGGGGAGTTTACAGATTCTTCCTCTCTAAATTTAGAGCATATTTTTGAATCTCCAGGAAAGTATAATATAATGTGTGAAATTATAGATGACAAAAATGCTAGAACTCAAATAACAAAATCGATTATTATATATGAACTTCCTAGTTTGGTAATTACTGGGAGCCAAACTATTTGCTTGAATAAAGAGGTGAAATTAAAAGCGAGTTACACAATCACAAATTCTGAGATTCAAATACCAATAGAATGGCATATGCCAAATGGGCAAATAATGGATGGAAGAGAAATTGCAACTACTTTTAGTAGTGCTGGAATTCAAAAAATTGAAGCTGTTACGCTACATCCGAAAAAGCACTTAGAGATTTTAAGTAAAAAAGAAATTGAAATATTAGTTAACAGAGCACCAATTGCTATAATATCCGATGTTAAAGATGCATTTATTGGAGGAGCCAATGATAATATTTTATTTGATGCATCGGAATCCTACGACCCAGACGGTAATCCTCTTACATATAATTGGGATATGGGGGATGGAAATAAATATGAAGGTGTTAAAGTGTTTCATACTTATTTGAAATCTGGAAGCTATAAAGTTAGACTAACAGTTAGTGATAATACGAATTGTGATTGTAGTGAAGATATTATTAGTAAAAGAATAAAGGTGACAAACAGAAAATAAATTTTGTGGTTATTTGTGAAGAATCTGTCATTCCGAACCCCGACGTAGTTTGTTGGGAGTGAGAAATCTCAAATAAAAAACCCCTTCAATTATGAAGAGGTTTTCTATTAAGTTAATAGTTTTTAGAGACTACTCAAATTTATTTTTAATCAAAAAGATATAACCACCAAATAAAAACATAGTTACAAGTTGAATTAGAATTGGGGTTGAAATTAAACTCCCTTGTAACAAGACAAAACTCAATAAAGTAAATTTAATTGTATAATAGGCAATTTTACTAAGGGCAATACTAATAACCATAGCGCCAAATTTATTTTTGATTTTTTCTGATAATAAGAAAAATAACCAAACGTTCACAAGTAGTTCACCTGAAATTAGCAGTGTTTTAAGAAACACTGGATGTGCAGAGACTACAAATGAAAATATTGGTAAAGTTGCTGCTAAAAAATAGGCATTTTTCTTTGATGTATGAGCTATTGCTAATATCAACATTAAACGCATTGGTTCAATAAAGTAAATTGGGAGAGCGAAAAGATGTGAAAAAGTAGGCACCATATATATTGCTGCAATTGCAAACAAATCAAATATAGAACTCTTTATTGTACTTTTCGAAATTTTATTGTTTAATATATTTTCCATTTATATTTCCTTCCATTTTTAACTTGCACCAAATATAATATATATCTATCTTAAAATAAATAATAAATTACATCTTTTTATATTATTGAGGAATCAGATGGATAGAAGAGAGTTTTTTAAGAAAAGTACAATGGCTAGTATTGCCACTGGAGCATACTTAACTTTTGGCGACAGACTAAATACGTTTGCAAATCCTAAAACTTCCGATCCTCAATTATACGATTTAGTTGCTATTAAAGGAGGTGAACCTGAACTAATGTTCGATAAAGGAATGAAATCACTTGGCGGCATGAAAAATTTTGTTAAACCAAATCAGACTGTAGTTTTAAAACCAAATATTGGTTGGGATTCAATTCCAGAAAGAGCAGCTAATACAAATCCAAAACTAGTTTCTCAAATTATTAAGCATTGCTTCGACGCAGGTGCAAAGGACGTATATGTGTTTGATCATACTTGCGATACTTGGACATCTTGTTATGCCAATAGTGGTATTGAAAAAGCTGCAAAAGATGCTGGGGCAAAAATAGTTTCTGGTAATAGTGAAAGTTATTACCAATCAGTTAATATTGAAAAAGGGAAGCGCTTAACTGAAACAACTGTTCACGAGTTAATTTTAGAATCGGATGTATTTATAAATGCTCCTGTATTAAAAAGTCATGGTGGCACTGGGCTAACCATCTCAATGAAGAATTTAATGGGAGTAGTTTGGGATAGAAAATTTTGGCACAGAAACGATCTTCATCAATGTATTGCAGATTACGCCACATTTAGAAAGCCCGATCTTAATATTGTTGATGCATATTCGGTTATGAAGAAGAATGGACCTCGCGGTGTCTCTGAAGCTGATGTTGTTACTCTTAAATCTCAAATTATTTCAACTGATATGGTCGCTGCCGATGCTGCTGCGACAAAAATATTTGGGAAAGTTCCATCCGAAATAGATTATATAAGAATTGCTGATGAAATGAAAATTGGAACTATGGATCTGAGTAAATTAAATATTAATAGAATAATACTGTAGTAGTCAATGGACTTAAAGTATCTTAAAAAAATTAGAGTTGTAATATCTCTGTTTTTTCTTTTGGCAGTATCCATTCTTTTTCTTGATCTTAGCTTTTCAATTCAGTCAACCTTTTCGGAGTATCCACTCTACTTGCAGTTCATTCCTTCGCTGTTAAAATTTATTTCAGTAAGCACAATTGCTGGCTTTGGATTTATAATTGTCATAATTCTTACTCTATTATTTGGTAGAGTTTATTGTTCATCAATTTGTCCGTTAGGTATTCTACAAGATGTGATTACCTATATTAGAAATAAGATTAAGCCTATTCAGTTTTTGTATTCAAAATCTTTAACCAAAACTCGATATGCTTTTTTATTCTTATCAGTTATTTCATTTCTTTTAGGGAGTGTGTTTGCACTTAATCTGCTTGATCCATATAGTAATTTTGGAAGAATACTTAATAATATTGTAAGACCAATTGCCATTGCAATAAATAATTCTGTCGTTTTTATTTTGGAATCTTTTAATATATATACATTAACCCCTATTGAATTTAAGGGAATTGTTCTTTTCCCACTATTCTTCTCTATAGCTATTTTCAGTTTAATTATTTGGTTAAGCTTTAAGTATGGAAGGTTGTATTGTAATTCCATCTGTCCAGTTGGAACTCTTCTCGGACTCCTTGCAAAAATATCTTTTTTTAAGATCGGAATTATTGAGGATAATTGCATTAAATGTGGCGACTGCGAAATTGCATGTAAATCAAGTTGTATCGATTCCGAAAAAGAAGTTGTGGACTTTAGCAGATGCGTTGGGTGCTTTAATTGTCTTGATGTATGTCCAACTATTGGAATTAGTTATTTACCAAGATACAATTACACAAATAGTGAAAAGGTAAATTCTGATAAAAGATATTTTATTAAAAGCATTGCAGTTTTAATGCTTGGTTCTGAGCGTTTGATAAATGCCCAGCAAAATATTGTAAAATATAAAGATAGCACGAAACCTGTATTACGTAAATTTCCCACCACTCCTCCTGGTTCAATATCCATAGCTAATTTTACAGATAATTGTACAGCCTGCCATTTGTGTGTTGCCAGCTGCCCATCTCAAGTTTTACAACCATCGTTTTTAGAATATGGTATACTAGGAATAATGCAGCCAAGAATGGATTTCAAAACAAGTTATTGTGATTTTGACTGTGTTGCTTGTACAACCGTGTGTCCGAGCGGTGCAATATTACCACAAGATGTTGAATCAAAACATATAATTCAATTAGGTAAAACACGGTTTGTAAAAGAGAATTGCGTTGTTTATTCTGAAAAAACAGATTGCGGTGCTTGCGCAGAGCATTGTCCTACCAAAGCTGTAAAAATGGAACTAGATCCTGAAGTAAATATGAAAGCTCCTTCTATAACTGAGGATATCTGCATTGGGTGTGGGGCTTGTGAGTTTGCCTGCCCTACAAAGCCGTATAAAGCTATATATATTGAAAGTAATGAAGTGCATCATGTTGCACAAAAACCAAAAGAAGAAAAGATAGATGAAAAAGTAGATTTTACAGAGGAATTTCCATTTTAGCTTATAACATTTTTTATAGATCTGCTATTGCTAATATGGAAGAGCATTAAGAAGTATTATCTTAAACAAAAGAAGGGGATTCAAAATAAATTAAAATCCCCTTAACAATTTTAGAATACTAATTGTTTGTATAAGATTTTGATTCAGATATTTTATCAGATTCGAAAAGACAAAGTAGAAAATACTTATATTGCAGTAACTTTTATTCGTAGAAGAATCTATTTGTTTTCAAGGAAATTAATTACGAAGTAACTCAATATTCTTAACATGAAGATTGTAACATTAGATTAATAAAAAAACTTTCAGATTAAGTATATATATGAAAAAAATACATTACATTTTTTCCCTTTTATTGATAGCTCAACTTACTTTTTCTCAAAGTAAAAATGAATCTGGTTATTTTGACACTTTTATTGATGATGCAGAAATATTTTTTGTTGATGGAGCTTCTTTTTTTACCTACCCATTTCGAATGAACAAAACTCAATTAGCTACAACAGCTGGTATTAGTGCAGGTATTTATATACTAATTAGAAATGACTCGAACCTTCATTCAGCTTTTAGTATGAAAAATGAAGAAAGAATAGAAAATAATTTTTGGAAGTTTTTTGAAAACTATGGTGTAATTAAGTATGCTGAAATTGCAAGTATTGCAACTTACTCTGTTGGGTATATTAGCAAAAATGATGATGTAAGGGTATTAGGCAGAATGATGTTTCAATCACTAATCTATTCTGGTTTAACAACGATGATGATAAGAATGATTACAGGAAGAAATAGACCCACTTATACTGATAATCATTTAGATTTTATTTGGTTTACTACAGAGGATAATTATCATTCCTTTCCGTCAGGACATACAACTGTCGCTTTTGCTTTTTCAACCGTACTTGCAGAGTATTTTGATACACCATTATCAAGAATAGTGTTTTACGGTATGGCGGGATTTTCTGCGGCAGAAAGGGTTATAAATAATGACCATTGGTTTTCTGATGTGACACTTGGTGCTTTGCTTGGTATTGCCAGTGGTTTACATGTAATTAGGGTTTGCTGAAAAACGTTTTCTCGCTATGAATAAAGGCTAATAGTT
>CBDUTO010000157.1:0-9437 GCA_965370315.1 uncultured Melioribacteraceae bacterium | reverse complement strand
CCCCAACATTCACCTTAATTAATGGAGGTTGGCTTGAAGAACTTGGAAGTGACAACCAAAGATGGGGATATGACGTCTCTACATCAATTGATGTCTCCTCATTAGATGCCAGTTCTACATATAATTTAGAAATTTATATTGTTGCTGATGGGACTACTCCTAATGAAACCAAGTATGATAGCAATACTGGGGGTACAAATTATATAGCTTATTTTACAACAACTGGTGCAGTCCCCGTCGAACTAACCTCATTCACAGCTAATACAATTGGCACCAACACAGAACTAAACTGGACAACAGCAACAGAAGTAAACAACTACGGTTTTGAAATTGAGAGTTCTAATGACAATACAAATTGGACTAACATTGGTTTTGTTGAAGGACACGGAAATAGTAATTCTGTTAAAGAATATAGTTTCACTCCTCTTGATAATGCAAGTTACTATAGACTAAAACAAATTGATACTGATGGTGGTTTTGAATATAGTGATGTTCTAGAAGTTGAAATAAAATTAAATTTCAAACTCGCACAGAATCACCCTAATCCTTTTAATCCAACAACTGCAATTAGTTTTACAATTCCAGAAGTAGCAAAAGTTAGCATTACAGTTTATAATGCTCTTGGACAAGCTGTTGCAGAATTAGCTAATCAAGAATTTGGTACTGGTAGTCACTCGGTAAATTTTAATGCTTCTAATCTTACTAGTGGAATATATTTTTACAGGCTAGAATCTTCTCAGTTTTCACAAACAATGAAAATGATATTAATGAAATAGAGATTATTTACAAATCTTATTAACTTTGGAAAGGCGATGTAAAAGTTACATCGCCTTTTTTTTATAACAACAAACAACTGAAAACAAAGATGAAAAAACATTTAATTTTACTTTCCCTTATACTCACAACATCAGTAATAGCACAAGATTTTTTAATGCAAGGCTGGTTTTGGGATTATCCTAAAACTACAGATGGATATAACTGGGCAGATACGTTAAACGACAAAGCAGTTGAGCTTGCAAATGCTGGCTTTACACACATTTGGCTTCCGCCTCTATCAAGAGCAAGTTATGGTAATGGTAGCAATGGGTATGATCCAAAAGATTTATATGACTTAGGTGAATTTGGTGGTGGTGCTACTGGATTTGGAACACGTGGTGATGTCGATGATTTAATCACAATTTTTAATGCAAATGGAATTAAAGCTGTTGCTGATGTAGTTTATAACCACAGAGATGGTGGTGATGCCGAAATTAACACTGCTGTTGAAGGTTGGATAGAAAATTTAACATGGCAAAAAGTTCAGGATGGTGATAACGCTTATCCTTCAGATAGATTTCGTTGTATACTCCCAATAGGTGGTACAACTGGATATGGAGCAGGAACTTATTATTTTAAAATTAAATCTGCTTCTCAACATTCTAATTATCACGGGAAAGAGTACAAGTTCTATGCATGGACAAATACTGTTGGCTGGCAAGGATTAGCAGATGTTGCTGAATCAGAGCCAAATGGTGGTGGTGATTGTGGTGAAGCGAATAACACTGTAACTCTTGGAAGGAACTTTATCGCAAGTATTGATGCTTCTGGATGTGTAACAGATGAGTTTGCTCTTACTTTAACATCTAGTGATTTTGCTGCTAGCAATGATACTATCTACATCGTTCTTTCAAATAGTAATGGGAATTACTCAGATCACTATATTTATGGACTATATTACTCTGGAACTTCTTCCGACATTCAAAACTCCATTGAGTACCAGACATACACTGACTTCACAAATATGCCCAGTGGTCAAGGAAGTATGAATTATTTAAACTTCAAACCTAATGGTAATGCAACCTCACTGAGTGGTGACTGGGATTGGATGTGGTTCTTCTATGATTATGACCAAACTCAAGCATCTACTAAAACTGCTCTCTTTGACTGGAGTAACTGGTTGTGGAGTGATGTTGGAATTAGGGGTTATAGAATGGATGCAATAAAACATTTCCCTCCAGAATTTGTAGGTGATTTGCTGGATAATTTTTACGATCAAAGTATTAATCCTGGATTAGTTGTTGGGGAATTTTACGACTCAAATCCGGCTTTGTTAAAAGGGTGGATTGATGATGTTTATTCTTATATGGACACTGATACCAAAACATCTATAACTCCAAAGATTTTTGATTTCTCTCTTCGAGATGCACTTAAAAAAGCTTCAGATGATTTTGGTTATGATGCTCGTAATGTTTTTAGTGCTGGAGTTGTTGATGGTGCAGGAGGAAATGGACTAAATTCTGTGACATTTCTAAACAATCACGATTTTAGAGATGATGGGCAAGAAGTAGTAAATAATCCAATTCTTGGATATGCATATTTGCTTACTAATAACCAAGTTGGACTTCCAACAATATTCTATCCAGATTATTACTATGTTTCTGGTTTCGCTAATGGAAATATGAAAAGTGAAATTGATAAATTAATGGAAGTCCATACAAACTTTATTTTTGGTTCCTCAAGTCGAGACTATTTGTCCCGCACAAGTACACCTTATAGTTCAACATTTACCTCTGGTTATGCCAATACCACATTGGTTTACCAACTAATGAGTACTCCATCTGGAAAAGATGTAATTGTTGCAATAAACTATGCTGGTGAAGCATTAAATGTAGAGATTGGAATTAACATGAGCAACGTCTCTAACGGCGATACTTTTGGAGATCAGATTGGGAATGCAACTTTAGCAACTACTACGGTTAGTAGCAGCAAAGTAATCATTCAAATTCCAGCACGAAGCTATTCTGTTTGGGTTCAAAACACTTCACCTCTTCCAGTAGAACTAACATCTTTTACAGCTAATAAAGTTAATGAAAGTGTCGTGCTTAATTGGACAACAGCCACTGAAGTAAATAATTATGGCTTTGAAATAGAATGCAATTCAAACCTCGAGGGTTTTACAAATATAGGTTTTATTGAGGGACATGGTAATAGCAACTCTCCAAAAGAATACAATTTTATTGATACAGATATTTCGGTAGCTGAGCGGAGTCGAAGCTATCGCTTAAAACAAATAGATACAGATGGAAGTTTTGAATACTCACATGTTGTAGAAGTTTTATTCCAAAATTCACTTGGTTATAAATTACTTCAAAATAATCCAAATCCGTTTAATCCATCTACAAATATATCTTTTGTGACAAATGAAAAAGGTCATGTTAATTTGAGTATATATAACTCTCGTGGAGAATTGGTCTCAACTTTAGTAAATGAAGTATTGGAATCTGGCACTCATAATTACCAATGGATTGTGGGTGTAAATAGTAACCAATTGACTAGTGGTGTTTATTTCTATTCCCTTAATGTAAATGGATTTAATAAAACTAAGAAGATGATTCTTCTTAGATAAATAGTTTTTTTTCACTACTAATAGTTTTGCTAACAAGCTGAGCTATTGTTTTTTTCTGGAATTACAAGATGATGAATTATAAAAAAGCTTTTTTGAATGGTAAGATTTATACAGTTAATCCAAGTATGGAATATGCTGAAGCAATAGTAACATCGCACAATAAAATTGTCTTTGTTGGAAGCAACAAAGATGCGGAAGATCATATTGATAAATTTACAACTGTGATTGACCTTAATGGGAAGTTTGTCATTCCAGGCTTTATCGATTCACACGCTCATATTTTAATGGGCGGAGAGTTTCTTCTAAATATTGACCTAACAACTGTAGATACTCCTGAGTTGTTTTCTGACAAAGTTGCAAAGTTTGCCATAGAGACAAAGAGTAAATGGGTAGTTGGTGGTAGCTGGAATCAGCATAATTGGGAAACCTCAGAACTACCAACTAAAGATTGGGTTGATAAGAATACGCCGTCAATTCCTTTGTTTCTTTACAGAATGGATTACCATATGGCATTAGTTAATTCTCATGCATTAGATCTGGCTGGAATTACTTCTGAAACTCCTAACCCTCCAGGTGGTGTTATCATTAAAGATGAAAATGGAAGACCAACTGGAATTCTTGTCGATAAAGCTATGGATTTAGTTAGCTCTATTATTCCACAATCTTCTGACGATGAATATGCAAATGCGATTAATGCTGCAATGAAACTAGCTCGGGAGAATGGTGTTACATCCATTCATGATATTTCTTATGACTACCATTTTAGCGCTTTACAAAAAGCAGAGCGTGAGAATCGTCTTACTAGTCGTGTATATACCCGTTTATTATTATCAAAGCATAAAAGCATGAGCACTCTCCAAGTTGAACATAGTTTTGGTTCAGACATTTTGAAAATTGGTTCAATGAAAGCCTTTGCTGATGGGTCTCTCGGTTCAGAAAGTGCTTATATGTTTGAAGCATATGAAAGCGATCCTAATAATTTTGGTTTAGCCATGGAGGAACTTTCAAATGGTTCTCTAGAAGAGATGATTATTGAGAGTGATAAAAACAAACTCCAATGTTCAATTCATGCAATCGGAGATAGAGCAGTTTCGGAATTGTTAGACATTGTTGAACGATTAGTCACAGAGAATCCAAGTTGGGATAGACGTTTCAGAATTGAACATGCTCAAACCATACGGAAAGAAGATATTAAACGATGTGCTGATTTAGGAGTTATTATATCAGCACAACCATATCATTTATTTGATGATGGATGTTGGGCAGAAGAGATAATTGGGAAGGAGAGATTAAAACAGACTTACGCTTTTAAATCGTTCCTAAATGCAGGAGTAAAACTTTCTTTCGGAAGTGATTGGTCTGTTTCAACAATCAATCCAATAAAAGGAATTCATGTTGCAGTAACAAGAGAAACTTCTGATGGTAAAAATCCTAATGGAATAATTCCAGAAGAAAAGTTAACAGTAGAAGAAGCAATAAAGTGCTATACAATAAATGCAGCCTATGCAGCTTTCCAAGAGGAGGAAGTAGGAAGCTTAGAAGTTGGGAAACTTGCTGATTTTGTTGTTCTTTCGGAAAATTTGTTTTCAGCTAAACAAAGCGATATAAAAGATATTAAAATATTAAAAACAATTTTTAATGGTGAGGTGGTTTTTCAGTAATTAATCCTTTTAAAATAGAGTCTCTAAGTAATGGTTTTTAATTCCATAAATATTTTTAATTGCTGCTATGTTTTTTAATATTGATGTTTTATCAATCGAAGAATTTTCAATTTTGCGTCCAACAATCATTAAATTTTTTGGAGTGTGGTCTGTTGAGATAAACTCAAATACTTTTGTCTTATAACCATGTGATTCCATAATTAACGCTCTAAGACTATCTGTGATTATTTCAGCTTGCCTCTCTTTTAATATGCCATGACTTACAACATAGCTTAGCTCGTTAGTAACATTAAATTCTTTTCTAATTTGCTTATGACAACAAGGTGCACATACAATTAAAGACGCTTTGGAATTTATTCCTCTATAAATTGCTTCATCAGTAGCTGTATCACATGCATGTAGAGCAATTAAAACATCTACTTCTGCAATTTCAGCTTTTTCAATTGTTCCTGTAATAAATTTTAGGTTTTCAAATTTTGCTTTCTCTGCTATTGTGTTACAAATATCTACCAGATTTTGTCTAAACTCAACACCGGTCATTCTAATTTTTTTTGACTGACCATTTGTTAAATAATCATATAATGCAAATGTTAAGTATCCTTTTCCAGAACCCATATCAGCAACATGGAAATTGTTTTTTAGTTTTACTTCATTAAAATATGGGGCTAGTAATTCAATATATCTATTTATTTGTCTATACTTATCCTTCATCTCATGGCGAACTTCCCAATCAGCATTTACAATTCCAAGTTCACGTAAATAAATATTACCCTCTCTCCTTATTGGTCGTTCTTTCACTTTATCATGATTAAAAGTAGCTACAGGCTGTAATGTGGGTTCACTTCTTTTTAACTTAACTTTACCATTGGGGTTTGTTACAAGCAATAAATTTTCACTATTACTAGTTATCTCAGCGTTCTGGAATTCTGAATTAAGAGCCACTTTAATTAGAATTATTCCTTCTTCAAATTTGTAATTTTTAGTAATATCATTCGTATCATGTCTGTATACAAAACTTAATCGATAGCCCACTTTTAGTTTCACAATAGTTACTACAATATTTTTCAAATCCGAAGACTTATCTTTTCTATTAGAGAGTATTAGTTTTATCAGTTCTTTGTTATAAATAAAACTATCTAGCCTATCTAAAAATATTACTATCTGATTATTATTCATTATTCCGCAAAACTCATATTATCAATTTATTGAATACAACATAATAATAAGTTGCCCTATTCCAAAATTTGTATAATAAAGGCTTCTGTATTAAAGTATTTTGGAAAGTATATTTCCCGTTTGTATCAAATGGTTTCCAATTTTATTTGTCATTCCGGCAATTTTTTAGCCGGAATCTATATTTTATGCAAAAGATTCCGTGTAAAAACTTCACGGAATGACATCTGTTTTTATTATTCTAATCTTTTGCAACAATTTTCATAAACAGAATCAATATACGGTTGTAGAGATAAATGGATGTTTGAAAAACATAATGAATTGAACAAAACGAAGATGTGATCTATATTTTGTAAAAACATGTCGGGATTACCAATCTTTTTGTAAAGGGTGCTTGACTTTATGTATAAACTACATTACATTTGTGTCAAGTAAACTTAACAATAAGACAAAGGAATAAGACACATGGAAGAACAAACAAATAAATTAAATAATTGGAAAGCTAAATCTTTCAAAATTTCAATTCGTCTTCGCAAATGGACTATTGCCTGGGTATTATCAATGGCATTAGCTAAATTTGGTCCTTTATATTTATGGGAATCCAATGATATACTTTCATTGATAACAATTTTACTAACCTTAGTAATTGGTATTGGATTTATTATAGCTAATAAGGATCGTATTAAGGGCTTGGATGAATTGCAGCAAAAAATACAATTAGAGGCTACGGCATTATCACTAGTTGTTGCAATTGTGGTTGGGCTAAGTTATTATGCGCTTGCTCAAGCAAATATAATTTTTTCTAGCGCAGAAATTCCATATCTAATTATAATTATGGTACTTACATACATGGTTGGTATTTATAGAGGCTATAGGCGGTACAAATGAAAAACAGACTAAAGGTACTACGTGCAGAACGAGATTGGACACAAGCAGAATTAGCCAATGCACTTGAAGTCTCTCGGCAGACAATAAATGCTATTGAGACAGGAAAATTTGATCCCAGTTTGCCCTTAGCTTTCAAAGCTGCTCGTCTGTTTGGATTAAAAATAGAAGATGTTTTTCAAGATGAAGTAAGTGAAACAACTTGAAAGAGACTTAATTTTAAAATGAATAAAGCACACACCCCTAAATCCCCTCTCTAGAGGGGACTTTTAAAAATCTCAACTCAAAGAATCCGCTAAATCCGTTGACTAAAGCCAACGGTAATTACCGTCGCTTTTATGCGGTAGGGTAAAACCAATAAGACAAAACGACTTTAGATACATTTTCTGCATTAAATTCACAGAATTGCTCGGGAGGAGGTGCAGCGTCCTGAAATAGGTTGACTATATATTTTAGGGTAATACATAAAAGAACACCGCCACAAAATGACAAAAGGCAGCAACTAAAACAAACAGATGAAAGATGGCATGATTGAATTTTATTTTTTTAATGCTGTATAAAATTGCACCAATTGTATATAACACTCCTCCAACAATAAGCCAAGTTAACCCCTCTAAAGAGAAGTTGTTAATTAATGGCTTTATTGCAAATACTACAATCCACCCCATAAACAGATACATTGCGGTCGAAATTATACTATATTTTCCAGTGAAGAAAAGCTTAAGAACTATTCCAATTAATGCCAAACCCCACGTAGTACCAAAAATTGCCCAACCAATTGTACCATGTAAAGTTACTAATGCAAAAGGAGTGTAAGTGCCGGCAATTAGAACATAAATAGATGCGTGATCAAATATCCTCAATCTGCTTCTCACCTCAGGTTGTTTTGAGCTATGGTAAATAGTAGAAGCTACAAATAATAAAATTAAACTTACTCCGAAAATGCTAAAACTAACAATGTGCCAAACATCTCCGTGCAGAATGGCATACGTAACTAAAAACACCAAGCCCACAATACTTAAAACAAAACCAATTGCATGAGAAATGATATTAATTTTTTCTTCTAAAGGGGAGTAATATTTTATTCCTTTTATGTTTTTCATATAACTAATTTATCCGTTAGTACATTGATCTAGTTTTGAATGCTCACGTAAATAAATATTTTCATCAGTTTTAATTAATCTTTCTTTTACATGATTATGATTGAACGTAGACAATGGCTGTAATGTGGGTTCACTTCTTTTTAACTTAACTTTACCATTGGGGTTTGTTACAAGCAATAAATTTTCACTATTACTAGTTATCTCAGCGTTCTGGAATTCTGAATTAAGAGCCACTTTAATTAGAATTATTCCTTCTTCAAATTTGTAATTTTTAGTAATATCATTCGTATCATGTCTGTATACAAAACTTAATCGATAGCCCACTTTTAGTTTCACAATAGTTACTACAATATTTTTCAAATCCGAAGACTTATCTTTTCTATTAGAGAGTATTAGTTTTATCAGTTCTTTGTTATAAATAAAACTTTCCAACCTATCTAAAAATATTACTATCTGATTATTATTCATTATTCCGCAAAACTCACATTATCTATTTATTTAAATACAACATAATAATAAGTTGCCTTATTCCAAAATTTGTTTAGTTAAGGCTTGTAATGACAAATAGAATGCTGGAAAAAAAGATGATAAAATAGAAAAGAACGAAGATGTGATCTATATTTTGTAAAAACATGTCGAGGTTGCCAATCTTTTTGTAAAGACTCCTTGACTTTATGTATAAACTACATTACATTTGTGTCAAGTAAACTTAACAATAAGACAAAGGAATAAGACACATGGAAAAACAGACAAACATTTCGAGCGATTGGAATAAGAATACTAAAAAAAATACTACTCGACTTTTCAGCTGGACTATTGCTTGGGTTTTAACTTTAGCAATTGCTACTTTCGGACGTTTATTTATTTGGGAAGACAACGAAACCATTTCGCTAATAGCTATTTTATTTAACCTAGCAATTGGTATTGGATATATTATTGCTAATAAAGATCATCTAAAGGGATTGGATGAATTACAGCAAAAAATACAATTAGAAGCCACTGCATTATCACTAGTTGTTGGAGTTGTTGCCGGAATTACCTACACGTTACTTGCTCAAGCAAAAATTGTTCACCCTCATGCAGAAATTTCTAATTTGATATTATTAATGGGGTTTACATATAGTATAGCAATTTTCTTAGGCAACAGGCGGTACAAATGAAAAACAGACTAAAGGTTGCAGCGTCCTGCAATAGGTTGACTCTATATATTCAAAAAGATTCATAAATAAT
>CBDUTO010000156.1:0-9505 GCA_965370315.1 uncultured Melioribacteraceae bacterium | reverse complement strand
ATGCCTCAGTTCTAGTTTTTCTTTTGGATTTCATTTAGGTTTGTATTCTGCAAAGGGTGGGAATAGATTTTCTCTTTTCACATTGGCCACAATCAATTACCTATATATATGTTTGGATAAACCTTCCAATAAATAATTATAGCCTTACCGTGTGTGTGCTTTAGCAATAAATGCAAAACGATTAGATGACTTAAGCGAATACATCGATGACGTGTTTGAAGGCGAAGTAACCAAACCAGAAACCTTAAGGTATTTTTGTTACAGATTTAAATCTTGCAAAAACAGAACTGTTTTAGAACTATAAAGGAATAACAACGTCATATTATTTATCAATAAATATTTATGATCAATTCGAATCGAAAGCAAAGAAGACTTGGAATCATTAATTAAAGTGATAATAATTAAGAAGAAACTAAGAAATAACCTCAAGGTGAAGAAATGAAGAGTTTTAGTTTAACAATTTTAATTTGTGCTATTTTCACAGCAATGACATTTGGTCAGGAACCCACAAAAGAAAGTATAGAATTGACAGATGCAGGGAAACAGGAGCTGAATAATCGGCACTTTATAGGAAGCTCGCTTTTTATGCTTTATAATTTTTTTTCGGAATCAGCAGATTTTTATCAATTGAGTTACGGATACCAGCTTACAAAGAGAGACAACATAATAGCAGAAGCTATTACTTGGACATATTATGAGCCGTTAGGTACATATGGAAATTCCGAGGAAATGTACGAGGGCAAGATCAGGGTCTATGGTATTGGAGTAGGTTATCAACGCTTCCATTGGAAGAGCTTATTTACGACTCTAGTAGCTACCCCTTTTCTACAGCAATTCTATGACACTGATGATAAAAAAATCCAGAAGGGTTTTCAGTTGTATCTTCAACTTATCCTGGGCTACCGCTTTGAGTTTTTTAAGAACCGCCTGTTCATAGAACCTGCTTATGCCTTCAAATATTGGCCTGTTAACACTAACTTTCCTAAATCCTTTGCAGATATTGAGCATGGAGCACCTAATTATAAATTTGAGCCTAGTTTAAATTTTGGCTTCAGGTTCTGATTAGTCATAAAAATAGTGATGGAAAATACTATACTACTCAAAGTTCCCGAAGAAAAAAGAGTCTTTTTGAACGAACATGAAAATATTCTTATAGTAAAAGAATACATCGATAGAGGTCTAATTGCTTATAAAAGTGATAATAGATAATAGATAATAGATAATAGATAATAGATAATAGATAATAGAAGAAATGGAAATATAATTTAGAAACATAAAAAGAATAAGAACGTCTATTATTTGGCAATGGAGAAAAAATGAAAGTAATTGAATGCACAAAATATGGAACACCAGACGTTTTAGAGATTATGGAAGTAGAAAAACCTACTCCGAAAAAAAATGAAGTGCTTGTTAAAATATATGCAACAACCGTAACAATAGGTGATGTATTTATAAGAACTGGCAAACATCCCGATTCTAAATTTTACACTCTTATGTTGCACCTAGTTTTTGGTTGGAGAAAACCTAAAAACTCAGTTCTGGGTATGGAGATAGCTGGAGAGATAGAATCTGTAGGTAAAGATGTAACACTATTCAATGAAGGGGATACTGTTTTTGGATCTACTTATAGCATAAAGTTTGGAGGATATGCAGAATACAAATGTTTTCCGGAAGATGGAATGTTAGTTCTAAAACCTGAAAACATTTCCTATGATGAAGCCGCAACAATTCCAGGGGGCGGTATGACAGCTTTGCGTTGTTTAAGAAGAGGAAATATTAAAAATGGTGATAAAGTCCTCATCATTGGAGCTTCTGGTGCAGTAGGGACCAATGCGGTACAACTCGCAAAAAATTTTGAGACTGAAGTGACGGGTGTCTGCAGCACTTCAAATATTGAATTGGTAAAATCTCTAGGGGCAGATTTTGTAATCGATTATACAAAAGAGGATTTTTCATCAAACAATAAAACTTATGATATTGTTTTCGATGCAGTTGCAAAAGTACCTTCCTCAACAGCTAAAAAATTGCTAAAAAAAGGAGGAACCTATATAAATGTGTTGAAACATTCAGGTAACGGTGAAGATATAAATGATTTAAACTACATAAAAAAACTTGTTGAATATGGGAAAATCAAACCAGTTATAGACAAGTACTATTCATTTAAGCAGATTAATGAAGCACACAGTTATGTAGAAAAGGGGCACAAAAAAGGAAATGTAGTTATAACAATGGAGCGTAATTTCAAAACCTAATCAAGAAGGAAATGCAAAATGAAAAGTCCAATTATCTCTGAAATACCAGCAAAAAAATTGTTTAATCAACTTCCAATATTTATCCTTTTATTCTTAATGACCGGGATTCTAGCTGCTCAAACTGTGGGAACAGCGGAAACACAAAATTCAAGCGAGTGTAGTAAAGAGTTTAATCAAGCTGTAAACTTTTGTCCAGGTGGCATTGTTTTTGGAATATATGCTGTTAATTATGAATATCTAGCTGGCAAAACTCATGGTCTAGTTGCTAGATTTGACTATGAATCAGTTTCTGAAACCTTATCCGATGATACTAATATTGATGCAAATGGGTACGCTTTTACATTTAATTATCGCTGGCATTTTTCTGAGACAATGGAATCATTTTATGTTGGTTCTTATGTAAGATATAAATTATATAACGGTGATGATATAGAAGGCACAACCAAATTTGATTTTACTATATCAGAATATACCATCGGTCTAAATGCTGGAAAACGATGGGTCTGGAATAGTGGTTTTAATATCAATTGTGCATTTGGCTATGGAATTTCAAAATTAGATAAAGAAACTGATTCTGATAACTCATCAAATGAAGCAATAGTTAATAAATTTATAGATGATTATACTTTTATTGACCCATTCTATGGAGAAATTTCAATTGGCTATGCATTTTAAATGCAAATCAATTTGAACCAAATGTAAAGCTAAATTATAGGACAAAATGAAAATGAACAATTCAATAAAAGATAAAAATGATGCTAAAAAATTATTTAAAACATTGGGATCATGCTCTCACACTTTCTTTCACATATTAAACCGAGAATATGGACATATAAAAAGAATTGAAGAGAGAGCTTCGGATCCATTTGCAGGAGGAATTTACCAAAAAGGTTATCAATGTGGAATGTTGTGGGGAGCTTCCATGGCAGCTGGTGCTGAAGCCTTTCGTCGATATAAAAATCAAGATCAAGCTATTGGTGTTACTATAAAAGCAACACAACATATTATGGAATCATTCAAAAAGCGGACAGATACTATTGAGTGCAATGAAATCACAAGTTGCGATTGGTCAAGTATAATAAGTATGGCTAAATATTTTATCACTGGTAAATTCCTATCGTGTTTTAGTTTAGCAGAGAAATGGGCTCCAGAAGCAATCCAAGCTGCCGAAGAAGGATTAACCGAAGAATTAGATTTACCCAAAGAATGTATTAGCTGTGCTTCACAAGTTGCGAAAAATATGGGAGCCAGTGATGAAGAAATGGTAATGGTTGCTGGCTTTGCTGGAGGTCTCGGACTAAGTGGTAATGCGTGTGGTGCCTTAAGTGCCGCAATATGGATGAAGTCTCTTGATAGATGTAGAGAGAGTGAAAAAACTTCGTATAAAGACCCAAACTCAGATATCTATTTCGAAAAATTCTATGCTGTCACAGATAACAAAATAGAATGTAATAAAATAACTGGCAGAGTATTTAAAACTGTTGAAGATCATACTGAGTATATAAAAAATGGTGGCTGTGAAAAATTGATAAACACACTCGTTCAACTATAACCAAGGAGAATTTCAGTGGATAATAAAAGAACAAAAGGGTTTAGATATTTATGAAAAATACAAAATTTGGACTGAAGCTACTTTTCTTGCTTCTTATTTTATTCACTCACTCTTCTGCTAAAGAACCACGACCCAAAATTGGTTTAGTTCTATCAGGTGGTGGGGCGCGTGGGCTTGCTCACATTGGAACGCTTAAACTAATTGATTCTCTGCAAATTCCAATAGACTATATTGTAGGTACAAGTATGGGTGGAATTATTGGTGCATTATATGCATCGGGTTATACCGGAAATGAAATTGAGAAATATGCACTGACAACTGATTGGAATGAAATGTTGAATGATGAGCTTCCAAGATCTGAAACTCCTTATCTCGAAAAAAAGGACGATGGGAAATTTCAGATTGAATTTGGATTAGACGGTCATTCCATTGTTCTTCCGGGTGGCTTTATTGGTGGTCAAAATATCTCTTTGCGTATGGCTGATCTTACAAGTGCCGTTGGTACAATTAGAGATTTCGATAATTTACCTATTCCTTTTAGATGTGTGGCTATTGATTTAATAACAGGAAATGAAGTAATTCTAAAAGGAGGCTCGCTTTCTAAAGCAATGCGTGCAACAATGTCTATTCCAACAGTTTTTAGCCCAGTTGAATGGGGTGATTCACTACTAATTGACGGTGGTGTATTAAATAATTTTCCCGCTGATGTACTGAAGGAAATGGGAGCAGATATAATTATTGGAGTTAATGTTGGTTCACAACTATTACCGAGAGAGAAACTTAATTCACTTCTTGATGTCTTGGAGCAAACAATGGTTCTAACTGATTATCCAAAACAAAAGGAAAATTATAAATTGTGTAGCGTTCTAATTCAACCAGAATTGGATGGATTTACAACAACCGATTTTGATGATGGTCGTGTTAGAGAAATTATAAAAAGAGGAATTAACGCTGCACATGAGAACAAAAAAATGTTACTAGAATTTAAGAAAAAATATGTATATGATCCGTTCCAATCTATTGTAAATGGCATAACTATTTCAAAAGATCCCAAAATTTTATCAATCATTCTTTCTGGAGAATCTTCATACACTTTGGAATATCTTTATGAATTAATTGGTCATAAACCAAATGATCTTCTTGACCTCATTAAACTTCAGGATAACGTTTCTGTAATGAAAACTTCAGGTCTCTTCAGTGAAGTCCAGTATAGTATTCAACTTATTGGCGCAGAGTTTGTAAAGCTACATTTTGAGCTTACTGAAAAAGAACAACCTATCATTTTTGGATTCACTATAATCGGTAACGAACAGCTTCATTTCGATTTTATTTTAGACTTACTAGGAGCACGCCCAGGCGACCCTTTCAGTAAAGAGAAATTAAATGAACAAATTAAATACATGTCAGGACTCGGTTATTTTGAAGAAGTAACATATATTATTGAGCCCGTTAGAGAAAACTATATTCGTATAATTATAACTGTAAGAGAAAACCCTTTGAGAAAATTAAGCCTTGGGTTTAGATACGATGATAGATACAAAATTGTTGGGATATTGGGATTTCAAGCTGCCAATACTCCTTTTCTAGGCATGAGGGAAGAATTATTTATTCAATTTGCAGGCTTATTTAAAGTAGAATATTTAGCATTTTATCCATCAAGAACACTAAATCTTCCTATTTATCCATTTATAAAAGCATCTTATAAAGATATTCCAATTGATATTTTTGACTTTTCTTCTGGAGAAAAAATAGCAGAATATGGTGATAAATCGTGGAGAATCGGTGGTGGAGTAGGACATATAATTAAAAACACTGGCGTTCTTAAATTCGAGTATTATCACGAATATATTGATGTAGATCCAAATATTTCTGGATTAGATCCTGAAGATTTTGAGTCATGGAAAGACAAACTCCGTGTGATCCATGCAGATTTAACAATTGATAGAATAGATGACCCAATTACACCTAGATATGGGTATACGATAAATGCTCTCTATGATTATAGTTCAAAAAAACTTGGTTCCGATCTTGAGTACCGTCATTATCAAATTGAGGGAAATTATCACACTACCATTTCCAATAATCATACTTTTAGTTTGCTAGGGTATTATACAAACGCTTATTATTATTTACCAGTATATAAATGGCCTGTTAAAGGTGGAGCCAACTCGTTTGTTGGTATGAAGATTAACCAAATAGAAGGTTATAATTTTGGATATCTACGCTTCGATTATAGATATGAATTTACGAAAGACATATTTTTTAAAGCTATTCTTAATGCTGGTTATTATAATATAGAAGATCGAAAGAGCACATATACTTATGAGGGACCTATTTATGGTTTTGGCGTTGGAGTTAGGTACCTTACAATAGCAGGCCCTTTTGAAATAATTTTCAGTCATGGCTCTAAAAGTATTAACAACTGGGATGAATTCCAAGATGTGATCTATTTTTCTGCGGGTTATATATTCTAAATTATATTAAGTGTTTGATTAAAATTTAGTACTCTCATTAAAAAGGAATAAACAATGATATTAGTAAAACAACTTAGCGGAATTAGTATTGAAACAATTCATGAAACTTTTAAAAAATCTTTTGCTGATTATGTTGAACCATTTGATTTAACAATCAATCAGTTACAGTACATGATTGAACGAAGAGGATTCAATTTAGATCTATCATTTGGAGCATTTCATAACAAGGACCTTGTTGCTATTACACTAAATGGAGTTGGGAATTGGAATGGAAACCTAACAGCCTATGATACTGGAACAGGAGTTACAAAAGAATTTCGAAAAAGAGGCATTGCCACAAAAATGTTTACCGAATCCTTACCCATCTTAAGAAATAATAATATTTCCCACTATTTACTTGAAGTAATTTGTTCAAATAGTGCTGCATTTAAACTCTATAAAAAAGCTGGTTTTAAAGTTACCCGAGAATTTGATTATTACATTTCTAAAATTGATCAGATTAAATTTCCTAAGAATATAGAAAATAAAGGAATCCGAATTGAGATACTAAAAAACCCAAACTGGGATTTATTTAAAACCTTTTGGGATTTTGATCCATCTTGGCAAAACTCAATTGATTCAATAAATCGTAAGTTTTTTAATTTCAAAATATTGGGAATATATGTAAATGACAAACTAGCAGGATATGGAATTATTGAACAAACTACTGGTGACATCCCGCAGCTTGGGGTTGCTAAGAGTTACAGAAGAAGGGGTTTGGCAACCAAATTATTGAAGAATCTAATTAATTATTCAGATGTTGATGTAATTAAAATTATTAATTCAGATGCAGCTTATGAACCATTCAAAAAGTTTACTAATAAAATAAATCTTCATCCAGGAATTGGACAATACGAAATGATTCTTGAGTTATGATATTTATTTCCATCTCTTATTTATCTATAAAAATGAACTACCTCGAGGTAGAGCCTACTGAGAATTCTATCGATTAAAGTGAAGTAGAGATCCTCATTGAAATTTTATTCTTTTGAGGTTTTGGATAGCACAAATAGTTGAAAAACATGACGGAAATCCTTGGGTAGAAAGTGACTTAGGAAAAGAAAGAAGCACATTCAATTTTTCTTTACTCAGTATTCCTTAAGATTTTCCACTCACTGGTTATGAATAAATTTAACATCTTTACAATTTTTTGTCTTCATCTTTTTGAATTAATGCTTTTATTTTTGTCCTTTGTCCTTCCCTTTTCAAGGCAACCTATTAGCTACAAACTCAAATGAAGTTCTATTCTCTGGGAATTTTTCTAAACCAATTTTTATAAATTCGTCTTTAGTTATTTTCTTTTCCCAAGCCTTAAACATAGTTTCCATAAGCCAACGCTGGTCTGCTTTTGAATCTAGTGGAATTCTCTTATAACTTGAATCTGCTTTAGCATCGTCAATTACACTAATAGCCCAATTATTAAAAGCTTTAACTTCATCAGTTTCCTCAACATCAGCTGTTGCATCCATAAAAAGAATAGTAAAGGTTATAGCTACAGCTAACCCTATAAATATTAATTTTCCGTATTTCATAATTTTCTTCGCAATCTTTTTTTTGCATACTAAAAATAATTAACTTCAAAATATAATTAAAAATCTACTTCACTAAGGAAGTGATTTCTTTAATGATTTTGGCAACCAATTCTTCCATTTGAAAAATGATTGTAAATAAGGAACTGCTGTAATCTCACCACCAAAACCTAATGTGCGATAAACCATCATTTCAATATCTGTTACTTGAATTGAATTCAACAATTCAACATCTACTGAAACACCATATTTCTCAACAAGAGAAACAGTTTTATCAATGTATACATTTTCCAATTCCTCAAAATATAAACCACTTTTAATTTTGTCTTTAACTTCTGTATATGTTTCAGTTACAGTGTTATCACTTTCAGAAACTATCTTATCGTAAAATTCCTTTGCATCACTATCAGTGGTTTCAATAGCATCCAAAAAAGAGTGTCTATAATAGCTTGCTAAAAAACTATCTCGCCACAGTTTAAGTTCACTTTTAATTTCCTCGGAATTCTGCAATCCCCTTGAATAACCTTCACGAAACAACAATTCTTCAAAAATGTAAGATTTTATAGTACTATTAAGTGCTTTATAAATATCACCTTTATTGATTCTGTTACAGGTAAACCCATTTAACTGAAGACTAATTAAAAACTTTTCTAAACTTACTGGAGATATTTTGAACTTAATAAACTCACTTGATAATTCAATTTTCGTGAAATCATTTCTAATTGTTTTTATTTGATATTCATCAAGTTGGTATTTTTTAGAATTATTATTAAATAGATTCTCCCCATTTTCCCTTAAAACATTGAAAATTTTATCTTCCAATTGATACACGAGCCTTTTATCACTGTGAACTGTAGCACCTAAAACATATTTATTGAAAAATTCACTATAAAATGTTTTTGCTTTTCGAGCAAATAAAACATCTTCCACTTCTTTCCTTTTCGTTTTACCATTGTTGCCATTATCATACTCCCGGGTTTCAACACTTTTTAGATAATAAATTACCCAACCTACCTTTACCGGAATTGGTTCTGTGAATTTGTTTAGTTCTAATGAATAGATTATGTTTTCAAGATGTTCATCCATTTGGCCAAAAACAACTGGAACACCTTCTACCTGTTGATTTTGCTCAACTCTATCATTTAAAACTGAATCAATAGAATCTCCCAAAAGTAATCTATTATATAAATCCTTAATTTCATTTTGGTCTTTAGAAAAAACGAAATTCATAGTTCTTTTTTCATTCAACTTAAATAAATTTTCAGAAATATTCTTTTCAGTGATTATTACTTTGCTCTCTACTTCAATTTTGTAGAGTTTATCCTTAATCAGTTTTTGTTCAATATTTTTGATGGAATTATATACATATGGAATAGTATCCATTGAAAGAGATTGAGCTTCCAAAGCCCATAGTTTTTCTGCTATTAATGTGTAAAGAAAATTTACTTTGGTGCTATCAAAATCTGATTTAATTTTTGGCGTGAATTCAAATCTTTGTTTAAATTCTTTTGCCGATAATTCTAAATTTCCAATTTTAGCTAAATTTTGATCTTGTGCAATAGAAACAATGTTTAACACGAGGAAAAGGACTAAAAATGTTCTAATTTTATATTTCATCAATTGATTCCTATAATTTGAAAGTCAAATATATTATTTTAA
>CBDUTO010000155.1:0-9545 GCA_965370315.1 uncultured Melioribacteraceae bacterium | reverse complement strand
GACTTTTCCAATTTATAATTTTGCTTTTCCCAAAATGCTTGGCTACCTAACGGCTTCACGTGTAAGGCGTCCGCAGTTTGAATGACTTTTGCAAACGCAAACCTTACACCTTTATTAAAAAAATTATCTTTAAAATCTTGAACCAGTTTACAAAAACAAAACTATTTTATACACCTAACTTGAAAAACACGCTTGGCGTAACTGCGGTCGCTCTTGAGCCAATGGTTATGCTTCTTTGGTAACATCTTCAAAAATACTCCTTTGGGTTTTTATATTTGAATGTTTAATTATGCCTGGCTTATTAACTCCAAGACTTATAAAACATTTTCCCGAACCGTCATTAAATATTTGTCTTATTATGCTTCCCTTTTTCATCTGTCCTTGAGTGTTAAATGTAAAAAATGAAAATTCAACATTTTTTTCAGAGCCAACTATTAATGGAAATTTAGCATCTGTTCTTAATGTATTTCCTTTGTCATCTTTAGCTAGTGAGACTAAATAGCATTCTTCATTATACTTTCCACCATTATCATCTAAGATATGTAAAGTTGCTTTTTTCTCAATTAGAAATGGATGTTTACCTAAATTAGCCAAATACATTCTGAATTCCCATCTGCCATTTTGATTCATAATGTCCTCAAGCTGTGGATATAATTCTTTTGAAATCTCTATCTCTTTTTTTATGATAGTGAAAACATCTTTAATCACATTCAAAAGTTGAGGTATGTCAAATTTTTTAACTATTTCAATAAATGGTTCACATTTTGATTTTAGTATAATGTGTGTGTTAAATGCATTCCCAAATTGAACTGAGTTTTCGGGGAATGCAAACCATATAGAACCATTGAATTCATCTGAGCTAAAAACTGGAATTATCTCAGGACTTTCATCTGTTGAAGATTTAATATTCAATTCATCTGATGCAAGTAATCTTATTAACCAAGATTCGAACATTCTATAAACCAATAATTCTGATAAGTTCCTTTTACTTAATTCAAGATTGCTTTCCTCTAGACTAACAATAAGGTTGTTCATTTTTTCAATAATTTCTTTTGAAACGATTTCTATACTAGAAATATATTTATACGAATCTCTTATATTGATTAGGCTATCATTTTTATTAAGTTTATTAATAAATCTTGACTTCTCTAATAGCAAAATTATACTATCAGGTATTTTAACTGATTCTGTAGTTTTAGTAAAATTCCCTTCGATGTTTTGTATTAAGAGAAATGGTTTTACTCTGTTACGATATTCTCTAAACAAATATCCTAGAATAGCTGCACTAATTGTAATAATTGCAGTTACTAAAGACACATATAGTTGGTCACTCATACTTACCTCTGTTTTATTGTTAGCATAACGGCGTCGTGGCTAAAGCGTCCGACGTAAAAGGAAAATAGGAGACTTGAACCCTAACACATTTTATTAAAAATTAATTTATAAACTTGAACGACTTTTACAAAACTACAAACATAATTACGCAATCGAAAAATAAAAAAGCCAAGCGTATCGACGGTCGCTTTTGAGCCACTGGTTATACAACCGCCCTTAAGCTTAAAATATTACCTTAACAGAATTAACTTCTTGGTCTCTGTAAAACTACCACTTTGCAATCGATAAAAATAAATACCGCTTGTTAAATTTGAAGCATTAAATTCAACTTTATAGTTTCTACTTGTCTGTTCTTTATTAACCAAACTGGCGACTTCACGCCCTAACACATCATATACTTTTAACTGCACAAAACCACTTTTAGGTAATGAGTACCTTATTGTTGTGCTAGGATTAAAGGGATTTGGATAGTTTTGATAAAGGGAATAATTCTCGGGAATTATTTTTGTATTGTCCTCATTAATTGAAACAAGAATTGTAGGAACTAAGAACTTTATAATATTAGATATAAGTTTCTTGTTATTTGCAAGTTCTATCATACTATCATGAAATGCATCATCACTTATACATACGACCTTGCCATCGCCAAATGTTGACAATGCTACTAATGTAAGTGGTCCAGATTCCTCGTTCAAATCTTTAATACCATTCGAATTTTCATCAACCCAACAATCTGCACCACATTTAATTAATGGTTTTGCTTCATTTTCAAGATTAAGTTTTGAGCTCCAATTTGTATGAAAATATTTAACATTATCTGTAATTGGATGTTGTGAGATTTCACTTGCAATAAAACTCTGTGGATCCCACTCTGGTTCTAAGCTAGCTATAGGCTTTGTTCCAAATGTTATATTGAATGTTTGTGTTAGGTTATTAAAGCCATGGGGTAACCCCCCAGCGTCAGAAATAAGTAGTAATGAGCCACCTTTAGAAATAAAATCCTTAACAGCTTCAATTTCGCTTGCAGATATTGAAGTTTGTGGTGATGATATTACAAGGATATGACAACTCTCTAGCAATGTGGAACTAATTTGATTACCATCAAATCTAGATAAATTGTAATTATACTTTGCAACTTCATCTTTAAAAACACCAAAATAATAAAACTCTGGATTTTCAGAATCCATTTGCAGAGCTCTTTCTAAAGAAATTGTATTACCATTTTCATGAGATTCATCAAATATAACATTGGGTTGAACTTTATCTAGTATACTTACAATCCATTCATACTCAACATTATATTTTCCATCAGTAATCTTCACCTTGATTGTATCAGTACCGAAAGATTCATAATTCGTTAAGTAGGAATAAAAATTTTGAACACCACTTTGCCTCAAGGTATCATTAACAAACCATAAATATGTAAGTATGCTATTATCTATGTCCTCTAAACCTATGATGAAATTAACAGTGTCACCTTCTGCAATAGTTATATCACTAGAAGGAAAAGTATAATTGATTACCGGTGAATAGGTATTATGGTTAATATAAATAATATCATGAATCATTAGTTCTGGTACAGTAAAGCTAACAGACATCTCGTCATTAAAAGTATAGTCTAAAAGTACAGGCTCTTGTGTTTCTGCAGTAACAAAGCTCACTTGTAAGGACGATGTATCAATACCCGCTGGTAATTTTACAGACACTTCAAAATTATTTAAATTAACAAAATTTTGGTTTAGAATATCCCAATTATTGTTTACAATATGTGTCAGAATCATTGAGGAGTCAGTATTTATATAGTGATGAAAGTTAACTTTTGGTGAACAAGAAGATATAATCTGAGGTTGTATTCTTTCTAGAATTATATCGGCAACTTGAATTCTAGTATTTGTGCTCGGTGTATCGTAATAGTGAGTGCCATAGTCAACATCTCCTAAATAGATTAGTTCACCACTTCCATATTCGTTCACTTCACTTTTCAGAAGATTATTCCAAGTTGCTCTATTTACAAAGTTGCCTGCTGTATTATACTGTCCAACCCGTCCATTTTGATTATTCCAAGCTAATATTTTACCTCCCTGTACCAAATAATGAAGAAGAGTATTAATTGTTTCACCACTCAAGTATTGTGAATTTGGTAATATTATTAGTTTGTATTTTTTTATGTCTTCAAAGTTTAGCTCTTTATGAAGGGCATAAAATTCATTAATTATATTTTCATATCCGGCAAATATTACATCAAACTGGAGATGACTATCTAATAGTATATCACCAGCACCGTAATAACTTTTTTCATTTGTAAATTGCATAGTTGGTTGAGAGTATAATACACCAATATTTGAATATACCTCCATGTTTTTATAATACTGAGGGTTGTTTCCTATAAAATTGAAGTGCTTTGTAATAATACCCCTATCAGCAACAAAATTATAACCCATAAAATCAATCCAATCATGATATATGAAAACACCTTGTGAAGCATAAATTTCAGACATCCACAATTTCAAAAGAGCATTAGCAGAGGATGAGGGAAGTTGACTTAATTTGCCATAACTATCTGCTGATAAAACTATGGCCGAAAGTTTGTTGTCTATAGCTCTACCTAATTTAATATAGGCAGTAGATCTTCGTCTAGGTGGATATTCTAATGTGCTGTTTGATAATGGACCCAAATACTCATGTTCATATGTGAAATAATCCAACTGATCTGAATTCCACAAAAACCAGTTAAACATAGCATATGTATTTGCAGTTATTGCAAGGTCTGTTCCTTTCATGGTGGCATAATTTTTCATGCTATCAACCATATTTATAAAAAACTCCTTAATAGCTTTTCCATGGTACATTACATAATCTGAAGATAGAATTGTATTGTTGAAATCATCCCTATACTCATTCTCAAGTCCATGACCAATAAGATAGTCTCTATAGTTAAAAGTACTAATGTCATTTATTTCGTACTTATCAATTAATTCTTGTGTAGAATATTTAGTTTTTAAGTAATCCCTAAATCCAATAAGGCTGTGAATATCAAATGTTCCTCCCTCTGACAGAGAAACTAAACTCCCTGTGAATTCGTCGAAAAGAAGTCCATCTGCACCCAAATCAATTTGTGCCTTACAAAAAGTGATTAGTCTATTTTGGAATGCTGGATCATTAGTATTCATCCAAACTAAACCTTGTTTCATCATAACATTGCCATCAATATCTATACAAACTGCACTCTTAAGCTCCGGTGGTAAATCTTCAACTGTTTCCCAAGCTGTATAATTCCACATTGAAACTTCACCAATAAACTTCATTTTATTGTCGTGTGCCCAATCTACTACAAATGGGGACATAGGATCGTTCCAACCCCAACCAAGTATAGTTGGCTTAAATTGAAGTAAGCTATTATCAATAGTTTTTCCAACAAATATGTTATGTTCATTTATCCAAGATGGAGAGGTTTGAGCGAAAAGGTTGAACTGAAATAGCAAAATAAAAAGCAGAATATTGTATAATCCAGTTTTCATATAACAATCCTTTATTGTATAGCTAATTACTCTATTATCACAACTTATCTTATAAATTATTTTTAAAACTTTCATCTGCAATATTATATGCTTTCTTATAAGTGCTAAATATCATAAAAAAAGCAACGAATATTGAAAATAATAAGATTAGATAAATTCCTATTATAAACAAGAGATAGCTTGTGTTTCCTTCTTTAATAACCAAATCTAAACTTAGATAAATCAAAAAGGAATATATCATACCAATTACAATATAAATTGCAATTAATGGAAAATTATTTATTAGAATTTTATCCCACATTTTAGTTCGTATTAAAATTTCTTTCCCAACCATATTATTAATTTCTTCTTCTAACCTTTTCATATAACCAACATTTGAAAATGTAAAAATATAATGGTACAAACCATATAGGACAACGGCTCCAAAAATTATGGTCATGAGATGTACCATTACAGAAATATTTTCTTTATAAGCGACGAAAAATCCAGCACCTAGAAAAGTTAATCCAAATGAAACAAATTTATCATTTGACGAAAACTGCTGATGAATGTGATTATTAACTATCTCATGTTGCGTAATTAGTAAGTTGTAAATTTTCTTATCCTTCATTCCTTATTCCTCCAATTCTAATATATTATTTATCTCATTACTTATCTACTTCTTTCAGCACAGAGGTTGTATAACGGCTTCACGTGTAAGGAGTCCACAGTTTTACACCTTTTAAAACGCCTACACTAAAACCTTTAATTTATAAAAACTTAACTTACTTAAACTACTTTTTTGTAACTACAATATTTTACACGCACCCAAATTACGAAAAGACCGAGCGTAACTGTGGTCGCCTTGACACGTTGGTTATAAAGCAATTACAGATATTTCGCCAACAATGAAAAGCAACCAACGTTCTCAAATACAAAGTTATCTTCATGCAAAGGTGATGTGTTGCTACTTAATTCATTTCTTTGATGTAAAAGATTTTGTTTGATAATATAATCTTTCAGCTCAAAAATAAATCTATCATTCAATCCAATAGATGTTGCATATATTTTTTGGTGCGACTTGAAAAGTTTTGGTAAACCAATATTTCTTAGATTGATTCGATCAAAAGCAAAACCGAGAAAGAATATTTTATCAGCTTCCGTAATTAATTCTGTAATGTCTTCATCTAATTTATTATGCTCACTAACTGTAAGAATTTCATCTCTAATTAAAATCATCTGTTCTTTAGTTAAACTTGCTCCGAATCTAAGACTTGCATCATTATTGGAAAATGGAATATTGCCTAAACTCCCATAAACGTGTTTAATTGGAATTTGAGCCATTGTTTCTCTAAGTGCTTGAGAAGAATTGAGATTCTCAAAAGAACTAAATATACTTTCTGTCAAAAAAAATTCTAATGACCGATCATAATTAAATGTTATAAAAGAATAATTTACACTACTAATATCATTAAATGAGGAGGGGTTTTTTAGATCCTCGATCATTTTGTTGTAGAGTAGCGAATACCAGTCCTCATTATTATTAGTAGTATTTTCTCGAAATCTGCTATTTTGTTCATATTGTGAGAGCATGAGAATGATAGCATCTTTTCCAATTGATTCATACTTAGGATTTCGGGCAATAAAATAATCAATCGAATAAATGCTTGACAGATTAAAATCTTTGATAAATTGTTTGACAAATTCACTTTGAACGCCATATGAAGGGAATTTCCGATTTTCCTTAAAAAATGAATTTAAATATAGATGTCCAAAGTTTGTAATTATTTCCTTTCTCAAACTTCGTGCAGTCGGGAATTCAAAAGGGACATTAGCCCCTGCACCTATAATAAAAACGGTATTTTCTTTTTTATCACTCATGCTTTATAACGGCTGATGCATAAAGCGCCGCAGTAAAACACTTTTCGAGGTGCAAACACAACAACCTAAATTTGAAAATTTATATTAAAAACTTGAACTAATTTATTAAAATAAAAACTTTATAACCGACCCAAAAATACGAAAAGGCCGAGCGTAACTGCGGTCGCTTTGATGCGTGGGTTATATGGCGATCTACTTTGCTAGTATCATCTTTCTGGAATAAAAATAATCGCCACTTCTTATTTTATATAAATAAATTCCACTTGATAAATTACTTGCATTAAATTCTACTTCATAAGTTCCAGCTTGTTTTTGTTCATTTACAAGAGTTGTAATTTCATTACCAAGCATATCGTAAACTTTTATTTGAACTTGTCCGTTTTGCGGAATGCTGTAAGTAATATTTGTAGTTGGATTAAATGGATTAGGATAATTTTGCTCTAATGCAAATTCTGTAGGCAAACTATTTTCTTCAACATCAGTAACACTTCTTGCATCTACCTTGACTGTTATATGATAGTCCTCAAATTTTCCATCTGTATCAATTTGTTTTAAGCGGTATTCAAGTTCTTCGTCTGGCACATTTTCATCAATAAACTCATAATATTTTGGAGAATTACTGTTCCCGTGTCCCTCAACAAATCCTATCTTACTCCATTCGCCATCTATAACTCTTCGCTCTACTTCAAATCCATAATTATTAACCTCTGTAGCAGTTTCCCAGTTCAATTTTACCGAATTTTTAGCTATGCTGGCACTAAATGAGATAAGTTCTACTGGAACAACAGCTGTACCCAAAACACGAATATTATCAATAGCTAATTCTTCACTTCCGCCGTTGTATATATAAATCCTAACTTGAAGAGATGATCCTGTAACAGGGATAGAATAAGTGAACTCCGACATAGTTTCATCTATTGGTGAACCATCTATAGTTCCATCGGCATCTTCATCTTCATAATAATTAGTTCTAGAATCTCCTATAAATTGTGCCCGTGTTACCCATCCACCACCATCCATATTATATTGAATTTTTAAAAACTCTTCACCTTCTATACCACTAGTTCCAGATCTACCTCCTACTAATAATTTAATTTGTAAGGTATTATATTCACTTACCGAAACCGCATCACAAGTAACAGTATGTTCAGTAGTACCGCCATCAAAATCCAAATCTTCAGCCGCGAAAAAATAGCTCCCGTTTGAAGTTGAGAATGTATTGGATGAATAAATCACAGGAATAGTACCGTTTGTGCGAATCCAGTAATCAGGATTATTGGTATTAGCATTCGATTCTGATGGAGCTACTGAATAACCTGAGCCATCTGATTCAAAATCAACTGTTTGAAGAGTTATTTGTGCACTTACCAAGAATGGCAAGCAATAACATAAAATAAAAAGTAGCTTTTTCATATTACACCTATTTGTTATTGAATTAAATTTTAAGCCATATAACGTCTTGGCTAAGGCGTCCGCAGTTGATTGACTTTAGCAAACGCAAACCTTACACCTTTTATTAAAAACAACTTTAAATACTTGAACAAATTTACAAACACAAAACTGTTAAACCTACTCTACTTTAAAAACACGCTTAGCGTAACTGCGGTCGCTCTTGAGCCAATGGTTATATTACAGAACCTGGGATAACAATCCTGGAATAATAAGAAGAAAACTTATTCTTGAATAAAGCAAGAATGTTTTAATACCTTGAGAATCTTGATTTCTCCAGTAATAGAAAAAAGATGACCAAACAAGTATGGAAAACAACACGCCAAGGAAGAATGTATAATAAATGTTTCCAACAACAGAACAACTAAATAATAAAATAGAAGTAGAGATGGAAAGCAGTATTCCCACAATGATATTTGATTTCTCAACTCCTATCTGAATAGGAATTGAATTTTTCTCAAATCTAGTGTCTGAATCAATATCTCTTAAATCCAAAACTATCTCTCTTGCTAAGATTAGGAAAAAAGTTGAAAAAGAAAGAAGCAGAATTATAGGATTAAATTTGCCAGTAGCCATTCCAATAATTAAGACAAATGATGAACAAATTGAAGTAATAATATTAGCCAAAAAACCATATTTATTGTTGATATATGAATAAACACCTAATAAAGATAATGTTACAAAATTTATGATGAAAACATTGGGGGAAATTATTGAAGATAATACAAGAGATAGTATGGATAAGTATTTTACAAATTTAATTGCATATGATAAACTTAATTTACCATTTACAAGGATTCTATCTTTGTGATTGAACTTATCTTTATTTATATCAATAATATCATTTAACACAAATCCAAATGATGATGTTAAGAAAACTACTATAAATAGAAGTGCTTGTGTGAAAGCATCAACACTATTTTCTGTAAAATATGCAACGGTAATAGCTACAAAACCAGCAATAGATGAGATAAATGGACGAAGAATAACAAACAATGATAATAGTTTATTACCATTATTTGTTGATGATGAAACATTTCCACCATTACTACCCGTAGTATTATTCTGTTTTGAATAAAAAGCTTCTAATTCTTTAGTCATATCTTCCAAAGTTATACTTCTGATTAAGAAAGCTTTGTAAATAACATAAAGAAAAATAATAACTAATAGGTATAAAGATATTCCATATATTGATGTTAACTGTATTTGTAAACTGCTTAGTTCCTTTTTAAGAAAAGAAAGATGTTGGTAAATTGATGAAATATCAGCTTCTGAAACATCATATTTTTGAATCAAAGAACTTACTTTTTCAATTTCTGAAAAATTATTGATTTGTGGCAAAATATTAAAATTCCCAAAATCAATGACCGATCCAATTAATAA
>CBDUTO010000154.1:0-9626 GCA_965370315.1 uncultured Melioribacteraceae bacterium | reverse complement strand
GGAAAGCAATTGAAAGTGTTAAAGTTCAATTTAATGCAGAATTAAGAGGTTAATATTTGTCGGAACCAACTACATACGACTATTTTATGGATGAGCTTTTAGCTCTCGAAAAACAAGTATATTTAGTTGTTCAAAAGGAAGAGGATTTAATTGAAGAAAAAGTTGCTCTTTTAAAAGAAATACAGGCCCTTAAAGATGAAAATGAAATTCTTAGAATTAAATTAAATGAAGCAGAGAAAAAAGTAGAAATGAGTGGGAATCTTTTCAGTAAAACTGCTGAACTTGATTCTGAGAGTAAAGAAATTGTTAAAAATAAAATTGATGAATTGATAAATAAAATTGATAATCATTTACGTTCTTAATTAATTTGTAAATTGTGGTAAAGAAATAATGACAGAAAAAAAGAAGCTTAAAGTAAATATTTTTGATAAAGAGTATTCTCTATTAGTAGAGAATGAAGATTTAGCTGTTGAACTTGCGAAGTATGTGAATAATATTATGAATGAAACAAGAGATGAAATGCCTACTCAGCCAACCGAAACGGTTGCTATTATTGCGGCATTAAATATTGCCTACGATTTATTTATTGAAAAAAACAAATTTCGGGAATTCAGTATTCAAGCTACAGATAAAGTCAAAAAAATTAAGCTCCTTCTTAACGAATCTAAAATTATATCTTCACCATCCTAGTTTACCGCACTACCAGAACTATTAACTAAGAACTATAGTTACTTAATAGGGTTCTTGACTTGCGGCGTGTATTACAGGCCTCAGTCCGTTTCGGCGGATGTTATTTTTGGATAACCGCTAGTGGAAGTAAAAAGCGTTGGGCAATTACCCACTGTGCATTTAAAAGTTCTTTAAGTGTAGAGTCTGGTTAGTGCGGATTTTTATATATAGATATATTTATTTGGAGGAGTAATGGAAATGTTGGATCCCGTAGTTATAATATCCGCCTCTATTGTACTGATAATTATTGCATTTATTTTGGGTTGGATAATAAACTCAAAACTTGGAAAAAACACAGTTGCAAATGCGGAAGAAAAAGCAAAACAAGTCTTAATTGAAGCAGAAAAAGAATCTAAAAATCTAAAAAGAGAAAAAATACTAGAAGTAAAGGATGAGTGGTACAAAAAGAAACAAGAGTTTGACAAAGAAACTAATACAAAGAAACAAAAGTTAGGGAATTTAGAGAGTAAGTTAGAAAAAAGAGAAGAAAATCTTGACAGAAAATATGACCTAGTTCTTACAAAAGAGAAAGAAATTAAAAATACTTCTAATCAAATTGAACGTAAGCACGAACAGTTAAAAGTTAAAGAAGAAGAAGTAGAAAAATTAATGTTTGAACAAAACATTAAACTTGAAAAAATTGCTTCACTAACTACTGAAGAAGCTAAAAAAATGTTAATGGATAATTTGATTAACAAAGCAAAATCGGAAGCTACTCAGCAAATACAGCAGGTTAGAGATGAAGCTATGCTGGAAGCAAAAAAGAATTCTCAAAAAATAGTTGTTCAAGCAATTCAGAGAACTGCGGTAGATCACTCGGTTGAAAGTACTGTCTCAGTTGTCCAAATAAAGAATGATGAGATGAAGGGTAGAATTATTGGACGTGAGGGAAGAAACATACGGGCATTCGAAGCTGCAACTGGTGTTGATGTAATTGTAGATGATACTCCTGAAGCAGTTATCCTTTCAGCTTTTGATCAGTTTAGAAGAGAAGTTGCAAGAATCGCATTAGAGAAACTAATTGGCGATGGAAGAATTCATCCAGCAAGAATTGAAGAAGTTGTAAAAAAAGTTCAAAGTGAACTTGAGGATGAAATATTTAAAGAAGGTGAAAATACTCTTATCCAACTCGGAATTCATGGAGTTCACAAAGAAATCATCAAACTTGTTGGAAGAATGAAGTACCGTTCTAGCTACGGACAAAACCTATTACAGCACTCCGTGGAAGTTGCACACATAACTGGTTTTATGGCATCAGAACTTGGTTTCGATCAATCAATAGCTAAGCGTGCGGGAATGATGCATGATATTGGTAAGACAGTTGATAAATCGATTGAAGGTCCACATGCATTGTTAGGCTACGATGTAGCAAAACGTTACAAAGAAAACCCAATAGTTATTAATGCAATTGGTTCTCATCACGAAGATATTGAAATGGAACATCCAATTTCTGCGCTAGTTCAAGCTGCTGATGCGATAAGTGGTGCTCGTCCTGGAGCTAGAAGAGAGCCATTAGAAAGCTATGTTAAGAGATTGGAAAATCTTGAAGAATTAGCTACTAGTTTTGATGGTGTTGAAAAGACATTTGCAATTCAAGCTGGAAGAGAGATTCGTGTTGTTGTTGAACCTGAAAAAGCAGATGATAATTTTTCAAACAAATTAGCTTTTGATATCGCTAAGAAAATTGAAGAGGATATGGAATATCCTGGACAAATAAAAGTTACTGTAATTCGTGAGGTTAGAAAGATAGCTTACGCGAAATAGATTATTTAGTTTTCTAATATCATTTAATAAAAAACCCTTGCTTGTCGAGGGTTTTTTATTTTAATCTAAAACTGTATTTTGTAATTATTATATTCTTGAATTATAAAAGTTATTAAACTAATTAAATGAAAACAATTTCCCATCTTGATTTAGATACTTTCTTCGTATCAGTAGAAAGGCTATTAGATCCTTCACTTAATGGTAAGCCAGTAATTGTTGGAGCTCTTCCTGAGTATGGTAGGGGAGTAATCTCTGCATGTTCCTACGAAGCACGTGAGTATGGATTGCATTCAGCTATGCCAATAAAACAAGCTTACAAACTTTGTCCGAATGGAATATATTTACGTGGAACGATGGGGGAATATTCAAGATATTCAGAAGAAGTTAAGAAGATTTTGGAGAAGTATGCTCCAGTAATTCTACAAGCATCCATTGATGAATTTTATATGGATTTTACAGGCACTAAAAATATCTATGGTTCTATGTTTGCTTTTGGAAAAAAGCTACAAGCTAAAATTCAATCTGAGTTAAAGTTGCCGTGTTCAATTGGTATTGGCACAAATAAAACTATTGCAAAAATTTGTTCTGATTATGCCAAACCTTTGGGTGTAACTTATATATTTCCCGGAATGGAAAAAGAGTTTTTAGCACCAATGGCTGTTGAAGTAATTCCAGGTGTTGGAAAAGTTATGCTAAAGTCACTTCACTCAAAAGGGTTTTATAAAATTGGAGATATAACAAAAGTTTCGGATGAGTATTTTGCACTCGCATTTGGTAAATCTGGAATCTCTTTGTGGAACAAAGCCAATGGAAAAGGGAGCACAAGTTTAACTCCAGATCGTAAAAGATTAAGTATCTCCAAGGAGAGAACTTATGGAAAGGATGAAGTAAACCAAGAAATAATTGAAAAGACCCTCTTTGATTTAACTGGAAAAGTTTGTCAAAAATTACGAGATAAAAATTGGGAAGCTTCAACTATCAGTATAAAATTGCGATATTCAGATTTTGTAACTAATACTAGGGCAAAAACCATTAGAGCTACAAATGATGATAAAATAATATTTGAAACTGCTCTTAAGTTATTCCGAAAGGCTTATGATAGAAGAGTTGCAGTTCGTTTAATTGGAATACATCTTACTAAATTCAGTGAGTTTAATGAGCAAAGTATTCTCTTTGATAAGGAGAATCAAGATAGAAAGAAAATGTTGAAAGCTGTTACTTCAATAAGAGATAAGTTTGGGTTTAGTTCAATAAAATTTGGGGATAATTCAAAAAAAATAATTCCATAAAAAATCGTAAAATCTTTGTTGGATAATTAAAATATTTTTGTGAAATTAGGATTGAATAATTTTATAATATTTATTACAAGTTAATGCATAAAAATACAACAATACATTTTAATCGCTTAAAAACAATGCGACTTCTTCTACGTCCTTGCCCAGACCACTAACTACATTAAAATTCAGATAGTAATAAACAATAATTAATAGAAGGAGTTATTTATGTGCGGTATCGTAGGATATATCGGTGATAAAAACTCAATCCCAATTTTAATAGAGGGATTGAAAAGACTTGAATATAGAGGATATGACTCAGCAGGCATAGGAATTATATCAAATGAGAGAAAAGAGACAAGAGTAATTAAAAGTCTTGGCAAAGTCTCTAACTTAGAGGACAAAATTGAGAAAACCAATATTGATGCTTCGTCGTTGGGTATTGCACACACACGCTGGGCTACACATGGCGAACCAAGTGAGAGCAATGCACATCCACACTTTAATAAAGACGAGACTCTTTACGTAGTTCATAATGGAATAGTTGAAAACTACAATGAGATAAAAGCAAAACTGATTAAAGATGGATATGATTTCGTATCTCAAACTGACACTGAAGTTTTGGCTCATCTATGTGATAGCTTTATGAAAAAAGGGAACTCTCTTTTGAAATCGGTTCAGTTAGGATTAAGTGAAGTTAGAGGAACTTATGGAATTAGTGTTATTTCCAAAAGTGAACCAGATAAAATAATTGTTGCGAAAAAGGGATCTCCACTTGTTATTGGTATTGGTGATGGTGAACATTTTGTAGCATCCGATGTGAATGCACTTATTGGTCATACAAGTAGATGTGTTTATTTGGAAGATGGCGAAATTGTTGAAATGACAAAAGATAAATTTGTGGCTCGTACTATTGATGATGAAGATATAAAAAAGGAAGTTGAAGAAATTAGTGTTGAACTAGATGAAATTAGTAAAGGTGATTATCCCCATTACATGCTAAAAGAGATTTTCGAACAAGTGAATTCTGTTCACGATTCTTTTCGAGGTAGAATACTAATGGATGAAGGGACAGCAAAGTTAGGTGGCATTGAAAGAATAGCAGAGCGTATTGCAAACTCTAAACGTCTTCTCCTTTCTGCTTGTGGAACCTCGTGGCATGCTGGATTAGTAGGGGAGTATATGCTTGAGCAGTTTACAGGAATTCCAGTTGAAGTTGATTATGCCTCAGAGTTTAGATACAGAAATCCAATTGTGGATAAGAATGATTCAATGTTTTTTATCTCTCAAAGTGGTGAAACTGCAGATACATTGGCTGCAATGAAGGAAGCAAAGAGACGTGATGCATTAGTATTAGGACTCTGTAATGTTGTTGGTAGTTCTATAGCTCGTGAAAGCGAAGCTGGCGTTTATGTTCACGCTGGCCCTGAGATTGGAGTTGCCTCAACAAAAGCATTTACATCTCAGCTTGTAGTCTTTGCTCTAATATCTGTTTTAATTGGAAGGAAGAGGCATCTTAGCTTAATTGATGGACAAGAGATACTTCGTGAACTTGAAGCTATTCCAAAAAAGATAGAGCAAATATTAAAATTAAATGACCAGATTGAAGCAATAGCTGAAAAATTTGTTGATGCTAAAAACTTCCTTTATTTAGGAAGAGGATACAACTTTCCGGTAGCATTGGAAGGTGCATTGAAGATGAAAGAGATTTCTTACATCCATGCCGAAGGATATCCAGCAGCAGAAATGAAGCATGGACCAATTGCATTAATTGATGAAAACATGCCCGTAATTGTTATTGCACCAAAAGATTCTGTTTACGATAAAGTGATTACAAACATTGAAGAAGTAAAAGCTCGTAAAGGAATAGTCATTGCAATAGCTAGTGAAAACGATTCTGAAATTGATAAGTTAGTTGACTACTCAATCAAAATTCCAGACACAATACGAATGTTAATGCCAATACTAACTGTAATTCCATTACAGTTATTGGCTTATCATGTTGCTGTGAAAAAAGGACTTAATGTTGATCAACCTAGAAATTTAGCAAAAAGTGTAACTGTAGAATAAATAATTATTAAGCAAAAAAAAGGAGTACGATTATGTCAAGTAAAAATGTTTTAATCATGGGTGCAGCTGGCCGCGACTTTCATAACTTCAATGTTTATTTTAGAGATAATGAAGAGTATAATGTTGTGGCATTTACAGCAACACAGATTCCAAATATTGATGGAAGAATGTACCCAGCAGAGTTAGCTGGGAAATTATATCCAGATGGAATTAAAATTTATGATGAATCTGAATTAACAAATTTGATTGAAAAATTTAATGTAGATGAAGTTGTTTTTTCCTATTCAGATGTACCGTTTAATTATGTTATGACAAAAGCATCTATTGTAAACGCTGCTGGAATTTCCTTCCGTTTGCTTGGTGGCGAGGAGACAATGGTTAAATCTACAAAACCAGTTATTGCTGTTGTAGCTGTGAGAACTGGTTGTGGAAAATCACAAACATCCCGTAAAATTGTTGAGTTACTTAAAGCTGCTGGAAAAAAAGTAGTTTCAATTCGTCATCCTATGCCTTATGGTGATTTGGTAAAACAAAAAGTTCAACGTTTTGCAACTTTAGAAGACTTAAAAACTCACGAGTGTACTATTGAAGAGATTGAAGAATACGAGCCACATATTGCAATGGGTGGAGTTATTTATGCTGGTGTTGATTACGAAGCAATTCTCCGTGAAGCAGAAAAAGAAGCTGATGTAATTCTATGGGACGGTGGAAATAATGATATGTCATTTTACAAAGCTGATTTGACTTTTACTGTTGTTGATCCTCACAGGCCTGGACATGAAATGACTTATTATCCAGGAAATACTTCTCTACGCATGGCTGATGCAGTTGTAATTAATAAAATGGAATCGGCAGATGGTGCAGATATTTTAACAGTAATGAAAAATGTTAGAGAAGTAAATCCTGAAGCAGCAATTATTGAAGCTGCTTCACCACTTACTGTTGAGCATCCAGAAATGGTTACTGGCAAAAGAGTATTAGTTGTTGAAGATGGACCAACTCTAACACATGGTGAAATGAAATATGGTGCTGGAACTGTTGCAGCTCAAAAACTTAATGCGGCAGAAATTGTTGATCCACGTCCATACACTGTTAACTCAATTACAGCTACTTACGAAAAATATCCAAACATTGGAATTCTCTTACCAGCAATGGGTTATGGCGATGAACAAATGAAAGATTTGGAAGAAACAATTAATAAAGTTGATTGTGACTCAGTTGTAATAGGTACTCCAATTGATCTAGGTAGAATACTGAAAATAAACAAACCATCAACTCGCGTACAATATGATTTACAAGAAATTGGTGCAATTACGTTAGAAAGTGTTTTGAAAAGTAAAGGAATATTATAAACAGATATCAGATTTTGGATGCTTGGTGCTGAGCTAAATGTTAATAGTTCAGCGTCAAGTCTCTAGTATCAAGATTCGAGAATGGAGAATATGAAAAAAATAGCGGTTGTAGCATTAGGAGGGAACGCACTATTACGTGCATCAGAAACTGGAACAATAGAGCAGCAAGAGAAAAATGCATATGATACTCTTGCAAAGATATTAGGACTAATTGATAGTGGTTATGACCTTGTAATTACACATGGAAATGGTCCTCAAGTTGGAAATATTATGCTTCGCAACGAAGCTGGTTTTGAAAAATATAAAATTCCTAAAATGCCTTTAGACATTTGTGTAGCAGATTCTCAAGGTGGGATTGGATATATGCTTGAACGTCAAATGCGAAATGTGTTTAACGACTTTAAAGTTGAAAAAAATGTTGTTTCGTTGATTACCCAAGTACTTGTTGATATCAATGATCCTGCATTTGAAAATCCAACAAAACCTGTGGGTACTTTCTATATTAAAGAAGAAGCTGACTTATTAGCAAAAGCTAATGGTTGGATCTTCAAAGAGGATTCTGCAAAAAGGGGATGGCGAAGAGTTGTTGCATCTCCAATACCAAAAGATATAATGAATAAGCAGATTATTAAAGAACTTGTACTTAATGGACATGTTGTTATTGCTGCTGGTGGAGGTGGGGTACCAATATACAGACATGAGAACAACTACCTTGAAGCAATAGAGGCAGTTATTGATAAAGATAGAGCATCATCATTATTGGCTGAACAAATAGGTGCACAAGAATTATATATTATTACAGATGTTCCAAAAGTTTGTATTAATTATGGCAAACCAGATCAAAAATCTCTTGACGTTATTTCAGTTGCTGAAGCTGAGAAATATCTTGCTGATAACCAATTTGCTGATGGAAGTATGAAACCAAAAGTCTTAGCCGCAATTAATTTTATTAAAAATGGCGGAGCTAAAGCTGTTATTACCTCGGAAGAAGAAATTGGAAAAGAAAATGGTGGAACTCAAATAGTTTCTTCATAAAAGATAAAAATCATTCTTGGATTTTTAAAAGAAAATATCTATTTTTGGATTCGTATTTTTTGAGGGCGGATAGCTCAGTTGGTAGAGCAATGGACTGAAAATCCATGTGTCGGCGGTTCAATTCCGTCTCCGCCCACAAAAAGTAAGGCGACTAACCAAGGTCGCCTTTTTTATTTTAAAACAACCTTGTCAATTGTAATCCATTATAATACATATACTTATAAAAACATTGGTCACATCATAGTAACAAAATAATATGGAATGTTATCAACTTAAAACCATTTGATTTCACTTTCAACTATACTTAACAAATCTTTTAAGAATGCTTTTTTAAAGTCACCATTAGCATATATTATCCTATCAAGCCAAGTTATCACATCATAATATGAGGCATTCTCGTTACTGGTATATTCAGTTAATAGTTTCCTTAATTGATTCACAGTAAAGATGGATACTATAATTGCAAGTGCACGCATTCTTATTAAATCATTCTTATGAAATAAATAGGTTTTTAAAAGGTCGATTTTTGATTTTGGATTAATAGTATATAAATAATTTAAACTTATTAACTGTAATTCCAGTCCATCCATTTGAAGTATCTGTTTAATAATTCCTTTAATTCCTGGAGATAATTTTAAGGAAACACTTAGTACTATTAGTCTCTCAAAATTTACAAAATTATCTAAATTATCTAATAGGTATTTAGCATCACTTTTAGAACCATGCTTTTCAAAAATCTTTAAAAAAGTACTATGATCACCTATAATTCTTTTATCAAAGATGAATTTTTTAGCATACTTAATAGCCTTTTTACCATCAACATTATTCAATGCCTCAAGTGAGCTAATTATCAAACTTGATTTAAGACTATCTACAAAACTATCAGTAATCAATGAATCAATATCATCTGTTGACATTTTTAATTTTAGCTCCAAAATTATATCATTAAAAAACTTTGTAAAATCATCATTAAAATCATGAACTAAAGTTTTACTGAATTTATCATAGTAATTTTCAATCAATGTTCTATATGATATATGCATATAGACAGAAAAGAACTTTAGATTATTCATTAGTTCTGAGTAGTTCATTTTTTGAAAAAGAAGTTTAACTAAATTATCATCAGATTTAATACCGGTTGAGATTGCATATTTTTTTATACCTTCAATACTAGTTATAAACCCAGATTCAATCAATCTTTCTATTGCTAATTCTCTAATAGAATAATTACTGTCACTTAAAAAGATTTTGACATCCTTATCTTTAATTTTTTTTCTTTTCAATAGTTCTCTAAAAAAACATTCCTTGATTTTGGAGTTTTCATTCTTAACATGTTTTAATATTACTTCGTCACTAAAATTAGAGAAGTGACCTGATATAGTTGTAGTTAATTAATCATAGA
>CBDUTO010000153.1:0-9717 GCA_965370315.1 uncultured Melioribacteraceae bacterium | reverse complement strand
AAATAAGCTATAAATATTTTTTGAAAATATTTTATTGTTTTTACTCCAATATTTTTTTCTTTTGCAAAATAGTATAGTTGCCCTGCCTTCCAACATATAAAGAAAACTCCTATTCCAACCAAAGAAAAAACACCAAAATAAATTGCAGAAACTACAAGTAGTAACAAAACAAAGCTTAGTGCGATTGATAAGCCATTTCCGAATGAAGTATCTTTTATTTTTACTATAAGTCTAAGGTAAAATATTATGGATTGAATCGAGAGAATTAGTAGAATTATAAATAATCCAACTTCTTTTAAAAACATAGTAGATTGAATCGAATCAGTATCTTTTATCTTGTCAAAAAGAAGAATAAATAAAGCAATCATAGAACCTAAATAAATACTTAGAATTGATGTAGTAATAAGTTGATTTTTTTCTTTGTTTTTTTCAAGATGCTTTTCAGACATATTTTACCTCAATATATTTGTGTAATATAACGGCTGATGCATAAAGCGCCGCAGTTTTGAAACCTTTAAAAACGCTTACATTACAACCTAAAATTAATTTAAAACCTAACTATTTTGAACTACTTTTATATTACAAAAACTTTTTACACGCACAAAAAATTAGAAAAGACCGGGCGTAACTGCGGTCGCTTTGATGCGTGGGTTATATTTGCATTTATTCAATTCTGTTTTTATAAGTTGCGTAAATATTATCTATATAAGTAATCATAGTTCCTGGATTATACTCTCCAGTCCAAACTTGAAGACTTCTTTTTGGACCAAAAGCTAATCTTGATGGACTCAATAATATTTCACTATCTTCAGGAATTTCAGAAGCTTTAAGTTCACCATCAACATAGAATAGAATTTCAATCTGTGTATCGTTCAATTTGACAATTTTCATTTCTATATTGTGCCAAATATCCATCTCTGTTTCCATCATAGTTGTTGAAAATACGTATCCTGTATTCTTATTGCTTATTCTGACGGAAGCTCGGACCAAATCGTTGTCAGGGTCTGTACCTAGACCAGCTTGACAGTACCAGCTAATACCTGGGGGTTGCTCAGGAATTGAAGTATGATAATCTATTTTACACCCAAAACGATCATGTGTTGATTCTGATGAAAGCATTATATCAGCACTCCAAGAAAAATAATCCACAAAATCAATATCTTCAGGATAAATTAATTCGGTTCTATTATCTCCACGTCGCTGATGTTCCATTTTTAAAACGTTACCACTTGGAGTGGAGCCATTAGCAAATGAGAAGTTTCCAATACTTGATAAATGGACTATATTTGCATTTCCTCTTGGATCCGGTCTCCATAGAGCAGAACTCAAACCACCTTCAACCGCAAGTTGAGAACCATTATAAGTTTGCTCACATCCAAGTCCATCAAAATCATCGTAAAGCCCAAAAATTAATTCATGTATTTCAACAAGAGTTACACCAATATTTGCTGTTGCAGAAGCAGTATCAATTCCATCTGTTACAGAAACTTTGATTTTACAAGTTCTGGTTTCATTAGGGGCTTTCCAAGTAATAATAGGGTCAGTAATCGAAGTTAAAAATTCACCCTTATCTGAAGCCCAACTATAAGTTAAACCAGTTGAAGGTGCATTGGAAACATAAGCTTGTAGTTGTTTTTCACCGTAACCACTTACACTCCAGATTGATGGTGAAACAGATACACTAAATCCGTTAACATCAATACTAAAATTCGAGACCAAAGTATCAACACCATTAGTAACAATAGCTCCAATATTACATTTTCTGTTTATTCCGGGAGCTTTCCAAACTATTGAAGAGGCTGTCGAGTCACTTAAGAAATGACCACCAACTGTATTCCATTTGTATGTTAAATTTTCTGATGGTGGATTAAAAACATTACATTTTAAATTAATCTCAGAATAAGCATCTGTAGAACCATGAACAGAACTCTCTATTTCAGCTCTGAATCCATCAACTTCAATAATTAAAGTAGCAGTTATTGTATCAACACCATCAATTGCTCTTAATTCTATTTCACAACTATTTGATAAACTAGGGGCTTTCCAATTAATAGTAGAGTCGGTAACAGAAGATAAAAACTCACCCTTGTCAGCACTCCATTTGTATTCTATAGTGTTATTTTTATTATTTAAAACCACGGCAACAAACTTAACAATAGAACTACCGCCTACATTTGTTGTATCACTAGCTATTGTTACTTCAAATGGTTCAGAAATTTGTGGTTGTGTTGGGTCATCTTTACAATTGAAGAGAATAATAATTGATGAAATCACAATGAATATATAAGAGTATTTTATTTTCATTTTTCTTCTCAAATTGTTTAACATTCAAAGCAAATATAACGGCTTTACGTGTAAGGCGTCCACAGTTTTTACACTTTTAAAAACACTTACACTACAACCTTTAATTTATTTAAAACTTAACTTACTTGAACTACTTTTATATTACAAAAACTTTTTACACGCACTCAAATTACAAAAAAACCAAGCGTAACTGTGGTCGCCTTGACACGTTGGTTATACACGTCATGTTACTTTTTTTTACCTAAACCAAACAAATATTTTATTGCCACATTTTGAGCATTTTATTTTTTGATGTGCCCACTCCTTCATGCTTATAACGCCTTGTTTATAAGAAACTTCAGCAATATTTTTTCCGTTAGGTACAGGAATCCAAATGAGCTCATTACAACTTGGACAAGCCACTTTTTCGTTGTTCATTATTAACCTCTTCTGCCAATAAAGTAATAAAAATTGTTTTTATTTATGTAATACATAAATAGTTGAATTAGTATGGTATTAATCAATAATATTCAATTCTTTAGTGATAGTTTTACCATTATTGAATATTGCTTTAATTTCATAATTACCTTTTCCATTTAGCCCAACTATATCAATAAAATCTGGAGGATTACTTCCTTGCCCACTTGGACCAATCCACCAAGATTCTACATGTTGCTCTTTATCTACAGTTGTACCCATTAATTCGCCATTGCTATTAAATGATTGAAAAACAACTTGTCCAGTTTGACCAATTACGTTTAGTCCAATTCTTATATCTTCTTTTTTAGGATTATAACTATCTTTATTCAACCCAATAAATTCATTAAAATCATATTTTCCATTTTTATTATAGTCTTCCCAATTATTATAAACAAAAAGTCCAGTAGGAGTACTGGATATTATTTTATTCAAGCCGTAAACGCTTGTTTTTTTGCTTATAGTTTTTGAGTTTTGTTTGTCGCTAATTACGAAATTAAATATACCTTCATTATATCTATCACCAGTAAAACAACCTTTCAAGTTCCAAGCTTTAACCCAAGCATTATTGTTGTTCTTTTCATTTGCATTATTATCAGTATGATAAACACTGTTTTTTGTATTATCATAAACCGTTAGTGAAATTGAGGTACTTTCATTTATATCATTACCCCAATAAATCAACCAACAATCTTCTTTTGAAAGATTGTAGATAGTTTTATCACGTTCTATTAACTTGCCATTCTCAATGCCAGCACAAAAAGACATATAACTATTTTCTTTTGAATTACTATTGTTATTTGAGGTGCCAGTAATCCAAAATAATTTTTCAAATATTTTGCCAGAATCTTTTAAAATAATTCTCAATCTATAAGCACCATTTCCCAAATTTAGGTTAGATACAGTAATTGGTTGTACTGTACCTTTATGCCAAAATGATGTTTCTTTCAAAACACTTCTTTCATCCCCAATAGTGAAAATTTCTATCTCCATTTCTTGGCTTTCCGATTTAGGTGATATTAATATAAATCCTTCACCACTTTTGAAGTTTTTTTCACCTTGCTTAACTAATTCTGTTCTTTCACAAACATTATTGTGATTTGTATCATGCCAAGCTACTGCCGTAATAATAACTGGTTCATAATAATTGTGTTGTGGTGGACGGCATCCACTCATTAGAATTAAGAGTAAAAATACTGTTATACTAATTTGTTTTTTCATATCAAATATCTCCTAATTTATTTTTAGTTACATTCTTTTAAAAGAATAATTGCGGTAGTAATAATAGTCCCAATTGCTGCCATTGTTTTAATTGTTTTAGAAATAGAATTGTTTGTGCGTATATTTTTACTTAATGAGGTATTAGATATATTAGAATTGATTTTGCTCCACTCAATTTCTCCACTAATCCAATAGACAATTGAAATAATCCATCCAGCACCAAAAAGTAGAGTGCTTATATTGATAGGCATTTTATTCGGAGTTAAATCACTAAAATACACAAATGTCACAAACACAATAAGTATCATACTTGCTCTTTTTCGTGTAATATTACGTCTTGTCATTATAGTTTCCAATGTATAGTGTATAACGGCATTACGTGTAAGGCGCCACAGTTTTTACACCTTAAAAAACGCTTACGCTACAACCTTTGATTATTTAAAAACTTAACTGTTTTGAACTACTTTTATATTACGACAACTTTTCCCACGTACTAAGAACACGGAAAAACCAAGCGTAACTGTGGTCGCCTTGAAACGTTGGTTATACTTACGTTTTAAAAGGGGCAAGTAATTTACTTACCCCATTGGTTTAAAAATTATCTTAATAGTAACATTTTATTTGCTTTGTTAAAACTACCACTTTCTATTTTATAAAAATACACACCACTTGGTAAATTACTTGCATTAAATTGAACTGTGTATTTTCCAATTGTTTGATGTTCATTTACAAGAGTTAATACTACTTGACCAAGAGCATTATAAACAACAAGATTTACGAAACTATCATTTTGAATTTGATATTCTATTGTAGTTGTTGGGTTGAATGGATTTGGATAATTCTGTTTTATTGAGTAAGCCGAAACTCCAAAATACGTTTGATCAACATCAGTAAGAATACTATAAAACACATTTATTTCTGATCCACTAAATGAATGTTTTCTTCCGAAAGAATCATAAAAACTAATAGTACCACCAGCATATGAACTCCAACTTCCGCCGCCCCATGACTCAGAGGAACCATTAGACATATTTCCTTTTGAATCATATGCATAAATGTTTTGCCATCTATTCACCCAATTACTTTCATCCCAATTCTCATATAACTTTAAAATCATATTTTCGAATAAATCATATGTGTATGTAGTTCGATTAGAATTAATCCAATTGCTACCATCCCCTCTTTCGTATAATTCAAAAGTTATATTTTCATTTGAATCATAATCATAAGTATTTCGTTTATAATTCACCCAAAGACTTTCATCCCAAACTTTCTCAATTGAAAAAGTCAAATTCCCGTTGGAATTATAGTCATAAGTATTCCGTTCATGATTCACCCAAAGATTGTTATTCCAAACTTCCTCAATTGAAAAAGTCAAATTCCCATTGGAATTATAGCCATAAGTATTCCGTTCATGATTCACCCAAAGATTGTTATTCCAAACTTCTTCCAATGAAAAATCAATATTCCCATTAGAATTATAACCATAAGTCTTTTGGACATAGTTTGTCCAAAGATTGTCATTCCAGATTTCCTCAAATGAAAAAATCATATTCCCATTAGAATCATAGCTGTAAGTCACCCTGCTACGATTCTCTATTTGGTACATAGTTGAATCCGGGTGTCTCTCAATATAAGATGTCATATTTCCATTGGAATCATAACTGTAAATATATTGAATGCGGGCAATCCATTCGTTGCCTATCCATTGATCAGATTGAATAAAAGTCCAATTCTCATTTGAATTATAAGTATAAGTATCTCGCCATTGATTCAACCAATTATTACTATTCCAGCCTTCATATAACCTTAAAGTCATATTGTTATTTAAATCATATGTGTAGGTCTGTTGGCTAGTATTTACCCAATTACTGCCATCCCAGTCTTTAAATAGTCTTTGAGTTATATTTCCGTTTGAATCGTAGGTGTAATAGTATTTCACCAAATCTCCATGAGAATTAATTACCATTATACTATCAACAACAGATGTTGGATCGAATTCTTGAGTATAAGTATTTTTACTACGCTGGTTTTTAAAAATACCATTAGTGTCCCCTCTTTCTAACGCGTTAAAAAAATCATTGTTGCAATCTATCATCGCTTCATTTAATATATCAATCTGAGAATAAAGAGCTGAAGTAATAAGTAGATATACAGAAAACGATAAAAAATAAAATCTAAATAAACTCATAATTGTCTCCATCAAATAAAAATCTGTATCACTAAAACTGTAAATACTTTACAACGTTTCGTTGTAATAGTTTTATACTTTTTATTAACAGTAATTCATAAAATAATCTAAACAATTTAATTGACCATAGGAATTTTTGCAAAATATTCCAATGGTCAATTAATACTATTTTAGTAATAGCATCTTATTAGTAGAAAAATAATCATTTACTTTAATCGTATAGAAATATATTCCACTTGTTAGGTTCCTACCAATAAATTGAGCTGAGTACTTTCCACTAGTTTGATATTCATTTACAAGAGTTGATACTACTTGTCCAAGAGTATTGTAAACAATAAGATTTACAAATCCATCTTCTGGTATTTGGTAACTTATTTGCGTTGTTGGATTAAAAGGATTTGGATAATTACCAAGTAACTCATAAGTTTTTGTTATCTCATCTGAATTAGATTCAGACCCATTATCAAACTCGTTTTCTCCTTTTAGCATACTTCCACTATTCAGAGCAAACAATGCAGCTTCAGTAATTGGTGCATTTGGATATTTCTCTTTTAGTAGTTTATACTCACCTTCAGCTTTTTCTTTATTTCCTTCTTCGTTTAAGTAATAAAGAATTTTTGAATATAGAACTCCTTTTTCAATTATATCCGACGAACCATAGTTTGAGAGGACAATATCTAAAGAAGTTATTCTATCACTCTTCTGACCAACGGCTTCTATCAAATTTGTATAGCCAGCCACTAATTCATTTTTACTATTACTTCTCAATTGTGCAAATAGATCAGTATTCTCTTTCCCATTTTGCAGCTTCATTTTTCTCTCTATTTGCCACAATAAATCTATAGCATATAATGTGTTTGCACTCTCTTTGCTCTCAGCAATAAAACTATTACACAATGTTAAAGCTTCATCCAGTTTATCACTTAGTATTAAACTATGCACGGTTTTTAAGTCTGTAGATACAGTAGTTGTACTTGGCACTTGATTTGCTGTCAATTGTGCAGGCGGTAGAGCAATATTTCCATTCGGATTCCAAGATAAAAATGGTTCAAAATCAACACTACAACCAGTAGATATACTAAGCCCATTAGCAATTGTACTTGAACTTGTAGAACCCCAATAATTATTCTCTGCATAAATATTACAATTAGTCTGGGCAATAATATTATTGTTCGTATAATACCTTAGTGTATTGTAACCTCCATAATTTGTGGTACCAAGGAAAGGATTAGAACTACTTATAGCATGTATGTTCTTATAATTATTGTGAATATTATTATTACCACTTGCCGTATAGTGACCCAATTGAGGTGAGGAATTATAAATTACTCCTATCCCAGTATAATAATTATATACTTCTGTATTCAAAATTATGGGAGAAGAATAATTACAATAAATACCTACTCCAGATCCATCATAACTTGATTTATAAATATTGCAATTCGTAATATCTGGCTGACCTGAAGCATAATTTGTTCTATATAAATATAGCCCATAATCACAATCAATAAAATCGGTGTTACTTACATTTGCATAAGCCTCATCAATGGACAAACCCTTATAGGCATTTTCAATTATTGCATATGATACGTTAGCTGTTCCAATGTCGCTTAAAACGATTCCATTATTAGATGACTCAACAAAATAGAAGGATACATTGTTACTTGACGTACCATTTACATCTAAAGTACCATTCACTATGAGAGAGGAATTATTCTGGAAATTCATTTCTGTTCCAGATGAAATTGTTAAAGTCTTATTTGGGTCTACTGTTATATCATCACATACAATAAAGCTTCCACTCACTGTTTGACTATTTTTAACTTTTCCCGATACACCTACTAAACTTAACAAATCTTCTTCAAATCCAATATCTCTATCTTCAAGTGGCTTTTCAAAATAGTTTGTGTAAGATGGGTTATAATAACCTTCTGTTGACCAACTATTCAGATCATTTGCATAATCAAAAGCTTCTCCCATTTGAACTAAGCCATCATTATTTGTATCAGGGTTATAATCTCCTGGATGATTTGTGAAGTAGCTTGAGAAAGGGAAACTACCTGTAGCATAGCCAGTTTCCCACGGATTTGCTCCAGGGTAGTATCCACGTATTGCTGCTGTCCAATAATATGCAAATTCATCATAAGCCATATTTGTTATATGTATTTCTGGATAGGAGTATGCTACATATTCACAAGCTGTTTGCACAACACGGTGTTCACCTGTAATGTTGTTTTGATTATCTATAAACCCACCACTAAAGCACTGTTCCATAAATACAATTATTTCAGACGTCTCAATAGGTGCAAGTAACTGATTAAATTCTGTAACACTTAGTATGTCATCATCCGAAGTTTGTAAGTCGTTATCCCATAAATAGATATATGCTTCGTCGTTTCCTAGATCTCTCCCACCATGATCGGTAACAAAAACAAACAATTGGTCATCCGATGAAAGTATGTTTTCTAGATTTTCAAATGTTGATATAATATTAGTTTTGTAAGCAGGATAATCAATGTCAGCTCCCCCACTGTTATCAAGATTTAGCGACCCATAATTGTTTGTTGTTGTACCATCTGTAGAGTGTACAAAAATATTTTCTGGTAAATAACCGTAAACATCTGTTAATGTACAATAAATTGCAGAGATATCATTCCAATATCTTATTTCGTTCATGGAACTATTAAAACCACCATTTATTAATACAGCATATAAATTAGGGTTTGGAGAAGCTGATTTTATCTCTGAAGGAGTACTACTTTTAAATAATTTACTACTACTCTTTATTTCAATTTCTGATATTTTTTCAAATACTTCCATGTTTTTAGGAAATATTTTATTGTGTATAATTTCATACTCGCCAGTCTCTTTATCAAGAAAAATATACCTACACGGATGTTCCCAATTGGCAAATGGTAAATCATCAATGAAGAATGTATAACTTGTAACGAATGGTTTCTTTAAAACCTTCCCATGTGGTAGTTCTAATTCTCTATTTTTTTCCATATCATCAAACTGAATAAAAACATTAACCTCTCCAATTCTTTCAAGTAATATTTCCTCCAACACTATTTTTTTAGCATCATCTCTTGAAACTTGTGCTCTTATATCAATTGTTTGAAAAAATAGAACAGTAATAAAACTAAGTATAAACAGAAATGATTTTTTAATTTCCGATTCTTTTTTTAACATTGTTTTTCTCCCTACATGTTTTTGAAATAGTGGCTTTCTATGTGTTTTGAATTAAAAACTTTTCCATTAAAGAGGTACTCTTATATTATTTGTTGTTTGTTTTTCAACATTTCCCCTCCATGTTAATAGTGTTTCCAACCATTTGTAAATAAATTTTCAGTAAGTATAACGGCTGACGTGTAAGGTGCCGCAGTTTTCACACCTTCAAAAACGCTTTCACAACAACCTTGATTTATTAAAAACTTAACTAACTCAAACTACTTTTATATCACAAAAACTTTTTACACGCACTCAAATTACAAAAGAACCGAGCGTAACTGCGGTCGCTTTGACACGATGGTTGGGATGCGGAT
>CBDUTO010000152.1:0-9796 GCA_965370315.1 uncultured Melioribacteraceae bacterium | reverse complement strand
ACTAACATAACATTTTCGCCCCAAGCGGACGGGGTATTAACCCTTAGTGATTAAATTTAAGGATAGAAAATTTCTATTACAGATTATAATTTCAATAGATGAGAAGAAGTTAAAACCTCGAATAGTTATGATTCGAGGTTTTACAATAAACAAAACTAAAATTAAGTCCAAGTTCCATGTTCAATCCAATTACCATCAGCATCAAAAATATCGTATTCACCTGATCCATCTGGGTTGACTTTCATATCCATAGACATACCATCACTATCGAAACTCATAACCATTGTACCATTAGCAGTTATAAGCATTGTATTTGAGATAATGCCCATTAAATCATATGAAATATGATAGTCTCCGATACTATTTCTTTCCATTTCAATAGTGATTAAATCTCTACCTCCAAAATCATCATGTAGCATATAAGTGAAATAAGAACCATCCATTAAGATCAACAATTCCCCTTTTTCGAAATCAGCAAACGTAGTTCCATCTGAACCACGTGTTCCATTGTAGGTCATATTTAATTCCATAGTAGAACTATCCCAATATGAATCCCAAGTCATAGTTACTCCGTCTACTACTAAAGAAATAGTACGACTTCCATCAATAGAACTTACCTTCATAATTTTTGCGGCATCATCTGGTGGTATCATATCCTCAACTAATTCTTGAATTGAATTTACCATTTCTAGCATTGCCAAAGCTTGACCTGCACCAAAACTTGTATCAGCAGCTGTTTGGAGTTTTAAAGGAACATCAAATTTTTGAACAGTGACTTCTGGCATGTTATCTTCTGGAATATTCTCTTCTGGTGGATCATTTCCTGTAGGATTACTTTCATCGGAAGAGCAGCCAACTATAAAGAAAAACGGTAAAACTAGTGTAATAAAAACCAATAACTTTTTAAGTCTCATTGTAGCCTCCTAAGTTAATTATGTCTTATAATTTATAACTGGACTGAGCCATTTTTCAGTTTCCTCTAGGTTCATTCCTTTTCTATTATTGTAGTCTATAACTTGATCTCTACTAATTTTTCCAGTTGTAAAATATTTTGCATTAGCATTCGCAAAAAATATGCCACAGATTGATGCTGTTGGATACATCGCTAAGTTTTCTGTTAATTTAATTGATGTGTTATTTTCAACATCAAGCAATTCAAATATTGTTAGTTTTTCGGTATGGTCAGGTTGAGCTGGATAACCAGGGGCTGGTCTAATTCCAATATATTTTTCCTTTATGATATCTTCATTCGAAATATTTTCATCCCTAGAATATCCCCAATATTCTTTACGGACCTTCATGTGAAGATATTCAGCAAATGCCTCTACCAATCTATCTGCAATAGCTTTAATCATAATCGTGTTATACTCATCATTTCCCTTTTGAAAAATATCTAATTGCCTTTCGATTTCCAAACCAGCTGTGACTGAGAACACACCAATGTAATCATTTACTTTGCTCTCTTTTGGTGCAACAAAATCAGAAAGTGCTACGTTCCTGGAATTAGGTGCCTTTTTAATCTGCTGTCTTATTGTATGGAATACTGCTTTTACTTGATCACGTGATTCACTAGAATAAATTTCAATGTCATCTTCCACTGAATTTGCCGCGAACAAACCGAAAACTCCATTTGCAGTAAGTTTATTATTCTGAACAATGTCATGTAACATGTTTCTAGCATCATCCAAAAGCGTTGTAGCTTCCACTCCATATTTTTCATCAGTCAATATATCTGGATATTTACCTTTCAATTCCCACGTCTTAAAGAACGGAGTCCAGTCAATAAAATCAACCAATTCTGCAATAGGAAAATCTTTCACTACTGTAACACCCATTTTTTTAGGAACTACAATTTCTTCTGTATTCCAATCAATTTGCAACATGTTTGCTCGAGCATTTTCTAATGAAATATATTCTTTCTTTTTTGCTCTTTTTTCATATTCTACTCTTAACTCGGAATACTCTTTAGCAATCTTTTTTCCAAATTCATCTCTTGTGGCTTTATTCAACAAATCACTAGTTATTTGAACACTACGCGAAGCATCAATTACATATATAGAAATTCCAGAATACTCTGGGGCAATTTTCAATGCTGTGTGTGCTTTGGATGTGGTAGCGCCACCAATAAGAAGTGGCATTTTCAAACCACGTCTCTCCATTTCTGATGCAACATAGACCATCTCCTCTAAAGACGGGGTTATCAGACCACTTAATCCAATTGCATCAACTTCATTATCAATAGCTGCTTGTATAATTGTATCGGTTGGAACCATTACACCTAAATCAATTATTTCATAATTATTGCAACTTAAAATTACTCCAACAATATTTTTGCCAATATCATGAACATCACCCTTTACTGTTGCAAGTAATATTTTTGCTGCCTTTTCAACATTACCAGAATTAAGTTTCTCCTCTTCAATAAAGGGCAATAAATATGCAACTGCTTTTTTCATAACTCGTGCACTCTTTACAACTTGAGGCAAAAACATTTTTCCAGACCCAAACAAATCGCCAACAACATTCATTCCAGCCATTAGTGGTTCTTCAATCACTCTCACTGGAGAATTAAGTTTTATACGTGCTTCCTCAACATCTCTTTCAATGAACTCAGTAATTCCTCTTATTAGTGCATGCTTTAATCTTTCTTCAACCGAATTGCCACGCCACTCAAGAACTTTGGCTTCATCCTTTACTTCACCTTTTACATTCTCTGCAATTTCAATTAAACGTTCGGTTGCATCTTCTCTTCTGTTCAGTATTACATCTTCAACTCGCTCTAATAATTCTTTTGGAATTTCTTCGTAAACCTCCAACTGCCCAGCATTAACAATACCCATATCCATTCCAGCTTTAACTGTATGGAAGAGAAAAGCCGAGTGCATTGCTTCTCTAATTCTATTATTTCCTCTAAATGAAAAGGAAAGATTACTAACTCCACCTGAAATTTTAGCATATGGAAGATTTGCTTTTATCCACTTAATAGAGTTTATGTAATCTAGTGCGTATGAATTATGCTCTTCAATTCCAGTAGCAACAGCAAATATATTTGGATCAAAAATAATATCCTCTGCTGGGAAACCAACTTCATCAACTAATATTTTATAAGCTCTTTCACAAATTTGGATTTTACGTTCATACGAATCAGCTTGCCCTTGCTCATCAAAAGCCATTACAATTGTTGCTGCTCCATATTGCATTATTGTTTTTGCATGTTCCCTAAATTCTTCTTCCCCTTCTTTAAGACTTATGGAATTAACAATTCCTTTTCCTTGCAAACATTTAAGTCCAGCTTTAAGTACAGACCACTTAGATGAATCAATCATTATTGGAAGTTTTGCAATATCTGGCTCTGAGGAAACCATATTAAGAAAGTTCACCATTGATGCTTCTGCATCGAGCATTGCATCATCCATATTAACATCAATTATTTGAGCACCACCTTCAACTTGATGGCGTGCTACATCCAATGCTTCCTCAAATTTTTCCTCTTTAATTAAACGTGCAAACTTACGAGAGCCAGCTACATTGGTACGTTCTCCAATATTAGCAAAAATGGAATCCTCTTTAATTATAAAAGACTCCATTCCACTTAGACGAAGATACTTTTCAATTTTCTTTGGTATGCGTGGAGTTACATTTTTAACCATTTCTACAAATGCTTGGATGTGATCTGGCGTTGTGCCACAACAGCCCCCAACTATATTAAAGAATCCATTTTGAGCGTAATCATTCAAAACATAACGCATCACTTCTGGAGTTTCGTCATAACCCCCAAATTCATTTGGTAAACCAGCGTTTGGGTAGAGAGAAACATAGCAATCTGAAATTCGTGATAATTCTTCAATGTGAGGACGCATTTGTTGCGGCCCAAGCGAACAGTTTAATCCTATACTTAAAAGATTTTTAGTGTTTGCGATTGAAATATAAAACGCCTCTGTGGTTTGCCCTGAAAGTGTTCTGCCACTTTGGTCAACTATGGTTCCAGAAATCATTATTGGCAAGGTTAAATCCATTTCATTAAATACTTCTTCAATACCAACAAGAGCTGCTTTGGCAACAAGTGTATCAAAGACTGTTTCAACTAAGAGAATATCCACGCCACCATCTATCAATCCTTTTGCTTGTTCTTTGAAACTTGCTTTGGCTTTATCAAAAGTTGTTACCCTAAATCCAGGATTATTAACATCGGACGAAAGTGATAGAGTTGTATTTGTTGGTCCAATTGAACCAGCAACAAACCGAGGCTTATCTATATTTTCTTTAGTGAATTCATCAGCTGCAATTTTTGCAAGCTTTGCAGATTCAAAATTTATTTCATAAACGTATTTTTCCAATTTATAATCGGACTGAGAAATTGAGGTTCCACTAAATGTATTAGTTTCTATTATATCAGCACCTGCTTTAAGATACTCGCGATGAATATCCAAAATTATTTCTGGTTGTGTTAATGATAATAAGTCATTATTTCCTTTTAGATTTACTGAGTGATCCTTAAACTTTTCACCTCTGTAATCTTCCTCAGTAAGTTTGTGCCGTTGTATCATCGTCCCCATGGCACCATCCAAAACTAAAATTCTCTTACTAAGAATCTCTTTTATTTCGTTAATTCTATTCATTTGAATCCCCACATAAAAACAGAATAAACTCTATAATAAAACCTTGAAGGTCATCATTATTTGAGTACTTATTTTTAATAAAAATTGTATTATCACAAAACATCTTTACTTATTTGAACCTTCAAGGTTGCTTTTAAAACTAACATGAATTACATCAATAATTTTGAAGGTAGTTACAAATATACCTAAATTTGTTTCAATCGGTTTTAAGAATAGTTGGAGAAAAAATGATAATTGTAACAGGTGGTGCAGGTTTTATTGGTAGCGCATTGGTTTGGAAACTTAATCAAATGGGCGAAGAAGAAATAATAATAGTTGATGAATTAGGAACAGATGAAAAGTGGAAAAACTTAACTGGATTACGTTTTATTAATATTTTTCATCCAGATGAATTTATGAAATTAATTCTTAGCGATACTTTCCCATTTGAATTTGATACTGTTTTTCATCTAGGTGCTTGTTCCTCTACAACTGAAAAAGATGCGGATTTTCTATTACAAAACAATTTTCACTATTCACGAAATCTTGCTAAATATTCAATTACAAATCGTGTTCGTTTTATTTATGCATCCTCAGCGGCAACTTATGGTGATGGCACAATGGGCTACTTGGATGATGAACATGAGTTAAACAAACTCCGTCCACTAAATATGTATGGTTATTCCAAGCACCTTTTTGATCTCTGGATTCACAAAACTGGGTATAATGAAGAAGTTGTTGGATTAAAATATTTCAACGTGTATGGACCAAATGAATTTCACAAAGAGGATATGCGTAGTGTTGTGCATAAGTCTTTTGGTCAAATAATGGAGACTGGTTCCGTTAAGCTTTTTAAATCCCACAAAGATGGATACAAAGATGGAGAACAGAAACGTGATTTCATTTACGTGAAAGATGTTATTGATATGACATTATACTTTTATGAGAATAAAGATGTAAATGGTCTCTTCAATATTGGAACGGGGAAATCTCGCACGTGGGTTGATCTTGTAACAGCAGTCTTTAATGCTATGGATAAGCCAGTAAATATTGAGTTCATTGATATGCCAGATCACCTAAAAGATAAGTATCAATATTTTACTGAAGCTAACATTGATAAAATAAGAAACTCTGGATACACAAAAAAGATTTCATCCCTTGAAGATGGGATAAGTGATTACGTTAAAAATTATTTAATGACTGATGAATATTTGGACAAATAATTAATGAAACTCGCTACTTTACTCTATGTTCAAAAAGATGATAAAACATTAATGCTCTATCGAAATAAGAAAGAGAATGATTACCACAAAGGGAAATGGAATGGACTTGGTGGTAAGTTTGAGCTTGGTGAATCTCCAGAAGAATGTGCCATTCGTGAATTGAAGGAAGAATCTGGACTTACTGCTAAAAAATTAAATTTAAAAGGACACATAACTTTTCCTCTCTTTGATGGAAAAGACGATTGGTACGTTTTTGTTTTTACAATTCCAGAATTTGAGGGCGAACTTATAGAATGTAACGAAGGGCATTTAGAGTGGATTCCAAATAACAAACTAACTGAGTTAAACCTTTGGGAAGGAGATAAACATTTTATCAACTGGCTATTTCAAGATAAATTTTTTAGCTCTAAGTTTAATTACGAGAATGGAGAGTTTATAGATTACTCCGTTGAGCTTTACTAATGTTTTATTATTGAGGGATTTCAAATGCGTATAGTTTTTCAAAAACAGTTGTTACTATTCTTTGTTCTCTCAATTTCAACTTCATGCTCATCAATATATCAACCAAATAGTTTGAATATTCCCCTCCTTCAGAAAAAAAACGAAGGGACTCTTAGTGTAAGTACAGGCTCAAATACGTTTGAAATTCAATCTGCATATGCTGTGACTGATAATTACTCTATTATGCTTAATTATTCTAAAGCAAATAATAATGATGATGACCAATTCAAACAAGATTTAGGCGAATTTGCAGTTGGTTACTATAACCAGTTCAATGAATCAAATGTTACAGAAATCTATTTGGGTGGTGGATTTGGAAAATCCTCCTCTACTGGGAATATAGTTATAGAAAATATTATTAATACTTCAACTAAAACAAGCAGTAAATTTTTTAGATTATTTATTCAAACCAATTTTGGAATTACGGGTAAAATCATTGAAAGTGGAATTGCAGTACGTGCCTCATATCTACACTTCACCGAATTAAAAATAGATGAATATAGAAAAGACGTCTCTCTTGAAAGTTATTTTGTTACACCAACTTTCTTTTTTAGAATTGGTGGCCCTCTAGTAAAATTTAATGCACAAATGGGCTATTCAGTTTTACTGCCTAATTCAGGTATCTTTTTATTTGATCCTGTTGTAATGTCATTTGGTTTGCTTATTAAATTGTAAATCTAGTAGAGAAAAAAGGCAAATATCACGAAACTGAAAGAATCTTATATACCAATAAAATATTTTTTAGGCAATTCTGAAAGTCACTAAGAAGTTCGAAACCTTAGTATTACTCTCGAGCATTTAAGAGTAAATGTAAACGGCGAATAGGCTAATCCATCTTCGACTAATAGATTTCATGTAATTTTTTTTGAGCAAAACTAATATTGAATATAAAAATGACGTGAGAGAAATAGTATCGTTTTCTTGTTTTTTGAAATCGGTATTCATTTAAAGCATGAAGTATAATTGTACTTGCCTATCACTAACCATATCTAATGTTAAATTATTGTTAATTCTATGGATGGCACTTGATAATAGAAGAAAAATAATTGATATTTTATGAATAATTATTTTGATATAGGTAATATGAAAAAGTTAAAAGAATTTAGTAATAAGTATCCTAATTTAATCGCTGGAATTAAATTAGCATTTTTTCTTTATCTCTTCTTCTTAAGTCTTCAGTTAATGGGCGACTCAATGAAGCTATTTGGAAAAGATTTTGCCAACACTTTACTTAAGACAACAGCTAATCCTTTTGTAGGATTATTTATTGGTATACTTGCTACATCCATTGTACAATCATCTTCTTCTACAACCTCAATAGTTGTAGGAATGGTTGCTGGTGGTGCTTTGGAAATTCCAAATGCAATACCTATAATTATGGGAGCAAATATTGGAACTTCAATTACTAACACAATTGCATCTCTTCCACAAATAAATAGAAGTAATGAATTTAGACGTGCATTTGCAGCAGCAACCGTTCACGATTTTTTTAATTTTCTAGCAGTATTAGTAATATTTCCTCTTCAATATTATACTGACTTTCTTGGAAAGGCATCAGCATTTTTAGCAGATGAATTTCAAAATGTTGGGGGTCTTAAATTTTTAAGTCCAGTTAAAGAAATTACAAAACCAGTTTCAAAGTATTTTATAGCCCAGCTTAAATCTGGAATTGGAGATGGCAGTTTATATAAATGGCTTGCTTTAGTAGTTGCATTATTAATTCTTTTTATTGCATTAAAGTATATGACTGTATCACTAAAAGTATTAGTAATATCTAAAGCAAAAGCATGGTTTGATGAAATCTTGTTCAAAACTGCTCCAAGAGCTATGGTTGTTGGGCTACTATTAACAGTTTTAGTTCAAAGTAGTTCTATTACAACTTCACTAGTAGTTCCAATGGCAGGAGCAGGGTTACTTTCTTTAGCACAGATTTTCCCATACACACTTGGCTCAAATATTGGTACAACAGTTACAGCTATTCTTGCAGCACTTTTAACAGGAAGCCCAGCAGCTTTGACGGTAGCATTTGCGCACCTTCTTTTTAATATATCGGGAATTATATTTTGGTGGCCATTAAAGCAAGTACCATTATTTTTAGCTGAAAAATTTTCAGAGTATTCAATCAAAAACAAACTTATACCTGTTTCATATGTTGTTATTCTTTTCTTTATAATACCGGTATTGGTTATATATTTAGTTAATTGAGGTAAAAAAATGATTAAAGAACTTTTAAGTGTATTTCAGTCAAATTCTCTAATGGAAAGAGCGTTTGAACAATCATATGAAATGTTAGATATAACACATGAGATGTTTAAAGTATCTAAAAATGTTTTAAGAAATTCTGATACAAACGAGTTTACATACGATATCAATGGACAGGATTCTAAGATTAATAAATTTCAGCGCGAAGTACGTAAAGATGTTTTTAATCACTTAGCAATGTCTGGAAGCGAAGATCTTTCTTCCGGAATGATATTGGCAAGTATTGTTATTGACTTAGAGCGTATTGGTGATTTTACAAAAAACATTGTTGAAATTGCACAGAACCATCCACAAAGACTTCATGCAGGTGAATTTGAAGATGATTTAATTACACTTGAACGAGCAGTTGAGGATACCTTTGGACGCACGATTTATTGCTTTAAGAACTCTGACGAAAAAGCTGCATTTAATCTCTTAAAAGAATACAAGTGGATGAGTAAAGCTTTTGATGCAAAAATTCAATCCTTAATGAGGGGTGAAGATAATACCCTTACAACCGGAAGTGCAGTTGCTCTTGCAGTTTATTTACGTGCCTTAAAACGCATCTTTTCTCACTTAAGAAATGTTACTTCCAGTGTTGTAAATCCTTTCCACAGAATTGGATTTAAACCAAAAAAGAAAAAAAAGAAAGATTAAAACAAAAACCTCCAAGGTTTTTGAAACCTTGGAGGTTTAGTTGTTTCAAATAAAACTAGTTAACAACAGAAATCTAGTGAAAATAGAAAAAATTATAGATAATAAGAAACAGTTCCTCGATTTATTGTTGTTGGCAGACGAGCAGGAAAATATGATTGACAAGTATTTACCTAGTGGAGACTTGTTTGCTTTATATAACGATGATTTGAAAAGTGTTTGCGTTGTAGTGCCAATAAATAGTGAAACCTGCGAGTTGAAAAACATAGCTACATACGAGAAATATCAAGGCAAAGGGTACGGTAGAGCATTGATAAATTTCATTTTAGATTTCTACAAAAACGACTACAAAACAATGCTTGTCGGAACAGGCGAAACGCCAACCATCTTATCGTTTTATGAAGGTTGTGGATTTGAAGAGTCACATCGAGTAAAGAATTTTTTTACAGACAATTACGACCTCCCTATGTTCGAGGGCGACATACAACTTGTTGATATGATTTATCTTAAAAAAGATTTATGGAATTGATCTGCCCCCCAATTAGTGTACATAAAGAAAAGCCAGTATATTAGTAATAA
>CBDUTO010000151.1:0-9886 GCA_965370315.1 uncultured Melioribacteraceae bacterium | reverse complement strand
TTATAAATTTCCATACAGTAATAATTTAATTTATCTAAATTTTCTATTTTTAATAATAATTTTTAAAGCTTCTCGCTTACTTAATCCAGATAATTTGTCTTCATTTCTAGTAACGTATTCCAATACTAATTTTGGGTCAGTTTTGGAATACTCACGTAATGACCATCCAATTGCTTTTCTAATAAAAAACTCTTTTGATGATGCAAGTCGATTGATATAATTAAACAAAAGTTCTGTATCAGTTTCCGTCTTATACTTAAGTTGAAAGAGGATTGCCGAACGCTGGAGCCACATATTATTGGAGTTTACCCACTTCTCAGAAATAGGTTTTGTTAATTGAGGAAAAAGATTGAAATGTGTGCTAACAAGGTGTGGAGAAATATAATCAATACTATCCCACCAACTTTTGTTTATTATCATATATTCAAATAATTTATAATCATTTGCGTCTAGTTTCTTTGAGTATTTAGAGAGCAATATCATTGCAAAATATTGGAATTCACGTTCAGGCTTCTTCCAGAATTCTTTTACAATTTCTTCAATACTATCTACTGGCGGTAAATTTGCTTTTTTTAAGAAAGGTTTAGATAGCTCTTTTCTTATAGGAGATTTAATCCCAACAAATTCAAATTTATTTCTCATATATCTTTTCATATCAATAGCGTAATCCAAATTTCTATTAGCCAAGAAAATTCGAGAAATATTCTTTATATAATCATTCATGATATATTAGATTTATTAAAAGTGAAAAATATAAAAAGAAAAGCAGATACAAAAATAATCTGAGTTATTCTTATATCTGCTTTCAGAAGGAAAAATTAGAGGCTAATACCAAATACAAAGTGTGCATTATCTTCATTCGGATTAATAATATAAGACCCAAATATTGGGAGAGAAAAATCATCAGTTATTTTGATCTCTTTTGAAAGGGATATTCCAACATTTACAAAGGCAAATTTATCATTACCGTAGAATTTATTATCCCCACCCGGAGATGCCCCAGCAAATAAATCAATTCCTACTTCTTTATAGAAGGTTGAATAACCTAATTCAAAATATGATGAATTATCCGTGTCGTTATAAACATTTACAAATGCAGAGAATGATAGTGGAAATGAATCAGGACCAGTGTATGCTGCTCCAACTTCAACAACATGTGAACCATTACCATCATCTTGTAAATCACCAAATCTACCCCCTGCATTTGGGAAGTAATAATCAGTCACTACTAATCCTAAAGAACTTGAACCGATATCAAATGAATATCCAGCATAGAAGTCTAATTCATCGGCTGGTAAGATGGCAGGATTTGTACGGCCTAATTGATAGGCTCCCCAAAAACCAACTTCAAATCCGGCATTGGTATAACTCATAGTTGGTTGAATGCTTGGAGACTGACCAAAATCTGTACCTCTCCAAACATATCTACTTACCATGTCTGCTCCTATTCCAAACTCTTGAGCAAAAAGTGAAAATGAGCTAAGTAATAATAATATTGATAATAATATTGCTTTTGTTCTATTCTTTTTCATGATATTATCCTTTTTTTTATTAGAAAAAATTGTTAAGATACTTTTTCAAAATCTGGATATGCTTCCATAGCATGTTCTCCTAAATCTAGACCACCAAATTCCTCATCCTCAGAAACTCTAATACCTATAGTGGATTTTATTCCAAACCAAATTAGTGTAGTTGTTCCAGTTACAAAAAGTGCAATTACAACCACTCCTATTAACTGGCTCCATAATTGTTCTAATCCAGCTTTTTTGCCTAAAACTCCAACAGCGAGTGTTCCAAATATTCCACAAACTAGATGAACAGAAAGAGCTCCAACTGGATCATCTAATTTAATTTTATCAAAGAGAATTACAGCAAAAACAACAATTACTCCTGAGATGAATCCAATAATAATTGATTCCATAGGGCTCATCAAATCTGCTCCAGCGGTAATTCCAACAAGACCAGCAAGTATTCCATTAAGTGTCATTGTTAAATCAGGCTTTTTCATATATCCCCAAGAAGCGCTCATTGCACCAATTGCACCTGCACTTGCTGCCAATGAAGTTGTAACAAATACTAATGAAACTAAGGCAGGATCTGCTGAAAGCACTGAACCTCCGTTAAAACCAAACCAACCTAACCATAGTAGAAAAACACCCATAACAGCAAGTGGTATGCTATGACCAGGAATTGGATGAATTTTACCTTTTACATATTTTCCCATTCTTGGACCTATGAATATTACACCAGTTAATGCACCCCAACCACCGACAGAATGAACCAGAGAAGAACCAGCAAAATCATAGAAACCTAAAGCATCTAAAAAGCCACCGCCCCATTTCCACATTCCAACAATTGGATAAATAATGCCAACAAATATTGTTGCAAATATTATAAAACTTGATAATTTTATTCTTTCGGCAACTGCACCTGAAACTATTGTTGCCGCAGTAGCAGCAAACATTCCTTGGAATAAGAAATCAGTCCAATATGTATAGCCAATATTGTAGGTGCTTGTTAAATCTTCTGGAGATGCAGAAATTCCGAAACCAGCAAATCCAAAAAAGGCTCCCGCAAAATTTTCGCCTGGGTACATTAAATTAAATCCTACAAAAGTATAGGTTATAAGACCAATTGCTGGAATTATAGAATTTTTAAAAAGAATATTAATTGTATTTTTCGATTGAGTTAACCCTGCTTCTAATGTGGCAAAACCAAGATGCATGATAAATACTAGTGCAGTTGCAAGCATCATCCACAGATTATTGATTGTAAATAAATTATTTGTTATATCTAAAGAAATTTGATTTTCCATTTTTCTACCTATTAAAATTTTTTAGTACATGTAAGTTTTAGTTAAAGAGCATCTATTCCTGATTCTCTAGTTCGGATTCTTATTACATCCTCAATTGTGGAAATAAAGATTTTACCATCACCTATTTCTCCGGTCTTACATGTCTCAAGAATTATATCAATAATTTTTTCACATACTTCAGATGCACAAATAATTTCAACTTTTACTTTTGGAACAAATTGCAAGTTATATTCAGAGCCACGATAAATTTCCTTGTGTCCTTTCTGTCTACCATAGCCACGCACTTCTGAAACGGTTAAACCATTGAACCCAGCTTCTTGTAACTCCTCTTGAAGTTTTTCAAGGGAGTGTGGTCTAATTATCGATTCTATTTTTTTCATTTGCTTCTCCATTAATTATTTATTCAAATAACAGTTTTTAACTAAATATATAAGACAACATTGCAAAGCTACATAAATTTTTAAGGCAAAACAAGAGGAATGCATAAATAAATAATTATTTAATGTCGTTTCGCATTACTTCTTAAGGAATATTGCTGTTTTAGGCTAAGTTTATTAAAAACATAATGAGAGTCTTAGGTATTTATCTTTATTCGACAAGTTTCAAAGAAAATATTTATATTGATGAAAATAAAAAGAAAAATTTAATGATAGAACTCACCCAAAATGATTAAGAAGAGAATAGAAACTATACTGAATGAAGATAGTTTTTTAAGTGAAGAGACATTAAGAAATGATAATATTGCTTTACTGATTTCACTTTGTTTAATAATATTTGCCCACTCTTTTATTAAATTGATAGCATTAGATCATTTAGTTTTAGATACCCTTCTCTCATTATTAGTTGTTTCTGGATTAACATCACTAAATTTTAATAAGAAAAAATTTATTAGACTATCATATTTTGGGCTTACTTCAATTTTATTTACTTGGGTTAATTATTTTGTAGACACATTGGTAACTAATTTTATTGCATTTGTAATTCTAGTATTATTTATGATTTATATAACATTTTCAATGATTTCATATGTTGCTAGAACTAAAGAGATTACAGCTGTTCTGGTTCTGAATGCAATTAATAGCTATCTTTTAATAGGTCTTATTGGATCCTTTCTTTTTGTTCTTACTGACGTCGCATATAAATACTTCTTGAATATCTCGAACGGCACAATTAATTTTGGATATACAAATAACCCTCTATTCTTCGATTATATTTATTATAGTTTTATTACATTAACTACAGTAGGCTACGGAGAAGTAACACCAGCTGTTCCTTTAACAAGATCAATTGCAATGTTTGTATCTCTTGCTGGGCAGTTGTATTTAACAATTCTTGTTGCCATGTTGGTTGGCAAATTTTTATCAAAAAAATGATTAGTAATCTGGGGAAATAAAAAAATGAAAAAAAACAACATTTATGTATCTCTTTTTGTGATGCTTTTGGCAGTTACAGTTAATGCTCAATTTGGAATTAGTGCAAAAGGTGGTGCGTATGTACCAGTTGGCGAGTTTGCCAATAGTTATACTACCGGAATGGGCGGAGAGGTTACTTTTATATATAGTACAAATCCAAATTTCCAGTTTGGAATTACCACTGGATACTCGCATTACGGTGCTGATGAAGAAGTCTTAAAAGAAAGAATTCTCGAGGATCTAACAGATGATTTAGAGCAAATAAATATTGACGCAACAATTGATGTTGAAGCCCCTTTGAATGTAATTCCTATAGTTTTTAATATAAAATATCTTTTTGGAAATAAGAAGTTTAAACCATATTTCTTTTTTGAAGGTGGAATTTTCTTCTATGATCTAACAACCAAAGGTCATATTGAGGTTACAAACGGACCAACTATCGATATTCCAGAAACTGTGGATAATGAAAGTAGCACAATGCTTGGCATTGGTGGTGGATTACAATATAGAATTGCAAAAAGACTTTTCTTAGATTTCTCTGCGAAGTGGAGTATTATGAATAATATTAAACTTGTTGAGGCTGATATTGATGAAGAACTTAGAGGGGTAGATAAAACAGCACAAACTATTGGAATAATTGGTGGGCTTAGTTATTATTTTTAAGTCTTATAAATAAGAGGGAAGTGAAGTAATGAAGCAATTAAAAATAGTGGTATTTTTGTTACTATTATTTAACATTAATCTCTATTCTCAAAGAGCTTGTGACGTACCAACGGGTTTTGATTTGTACCCTTTTATGGTGCCACATGTTTCAAATGTTATTGGAGATTCTGGATTTGCTCTTAGCTATAGCTACCCCGGTATGTGGAGCTACTTTGGACAAATGAATTTATATTATACTAATTCAAATGAGGATTCGTTTTTCTTTGGTGTTGGACTTCCATACTTAATGATAGGAATGAACAAAGTAGTTGCATCTGGCATTAGCAAACTTTTCATAAATTTAAATTTGGGTATTTCCGAAAACTTTATTGGAAGTATTGGCATTACAAATATTTATAAATTAAACAACAATGATTATTTTGGGATAAATTTAGATCTTTTTTATTTTGGCGAGCTAAACGGAGATATGATGATTCCGAACATCCCACCATCTTGGGGTCAGCTAATAAATATTGATTACACATATTCTACAAAATACTTCAATTTTACTTTTTTTGCTGGTGTTACTTTTACAAAGTTCTATAGTTATGAAGTTGAGTATTATGAGGATGATTTTTGGATGCAAGGATATGTTTGTACAACACGAGATGAGCCAATTTGGACTGATTTCTACACGAATTTTCCAATTGGATTTAGTTTGACAGCAAAATTTTAACTTCCTAAAATTAACTACGAAATAAATTCTAAAGGCTCAAATACTAAATGCCATTATCATCCACATGTTTGTGTGAAATAATTCATTTCTAGAGTGGACGAGAATTTACGTCCACCACATCTTTTAAGTACTTGTTCTTAAAATTCAATATCTAACCCAAGAATTGGCATTACAGAAAACTGATAAACATTATCAATTGTTCCATCGGAATTATACTGATACATTGCAATGTTCTGTTGATTATAAACATTTTGGAATGAAAGATTTAATACCAGATTCCATGTGTTGAAATTAAATCTACTGTTAAATCCAAAATCTAATCTGTGATAGTCTGGATAACGTAAACTATTAACATTATCTGTTGTTTGCCATGCACCATCTGTCCAAGTAACTCCACCAACTCTATGCTGTTCGCTTGTTGTGTAAGTCATTTCAGTGTATGGTTTTCCACTGGCATAACGCCATTTTACACTAAACTCCATATCATCCGAAATTGGTAAAATATATGACATATATTTTAAAACGGTTGGAAGTCTATCCAAGGTTTTTCGTGCATCTTTAAAACGTTTACCAATAATTATATTAAAGACATATGGAAAATCGTAATCGGAAACATAGGCTTTGCCCTCCATTCCAATTCTTGGATCTTCGACCTCTGTCCAAGTTCGTGAAAAACTTAACGTTCCATATAAATCGTTTACTAATTTTTGCTGAAGCATAAAATCAATTCCGTAAGCAGTTTGTTTGCCAAGATTCAACTTCTTCTCGGAACGAAATGTTGGATCACTTTGATGAATATAACTCTCACTAACTGGTATATCTGAATACTCTTTGTGAAATCCCTCAACAGTCATTTTTAATCCTTCATCCCAAATATGTTCCAATCCAAAAATAAAGTGACGTGAGTGGCTGTTTTTTAGCAACTGATTCTCATTTGTGCCGTATTTATCGCCATAGGTTGGGTAGGAATGCGTTTGGTAATACTCGCCGTATGCAAAATTGATATTTGTAATTAGTGGAATCAAATAATATGAAGCAGAGAAGCGAGGACTAATATTAGATGCTTTACTGTATGTAAAAACATCATATCGTGCACCAATATTAAGAACTAGTCTATCGGAAAAAAGTTTGAGTCTGTCATTTACAAAAATGTAAGTTTTGTTTTGATTAAACAATTCGAGATTTGTATTTATGTTAGCTGCTGGTTGAACAATTACAGTTTCGTGAATTCCATCGTTATTTGTATCATAACGAGCTGTATCGGCATCAACAAAAGCGGTTTGCTCATAGCCACCAAATTTTAACTGACCACCAAATTCCAATCTGTTTGTTTTGGAAATGGACCATCCAAATTGCGCTTTAATAGCAGCTTCAAGATTATCACTTATATTTGAATATATATATCGAGTATTAAGAGTTTTTGAATCTGTAATACTACCACTTCCATCAAACTTTCGTTCGGTGTAATTGTATCCAAAATCAACTTCGTTATGATAATTATTTGTATATGCTGTTATTACAGAATACAGACTCTTTGACCAAACACTATTTAATGTTATGCCAGATGCCCACTGTTTCTGTTTAACATCAATAATTTGTGTATCTACAGAATCTGTTTTATTTGCTTTCTCTTTATAAATATTATCTGGAACTCCATCAAATTTAATTTTATCGTTTCCATAAATTCCAGACCACGAGAGTTTGTGTTTATTAGATAAATTATACATAAACTTAAACTGTGCATCGTGATAAATTGGAATTGCAGTAAGTCCAAACGAACTTGCAATTAAATCAATGTAACTCATCCGAGCAGAAACAAGCCATGAACCACGTCCATTGTTTATAGAACCTTCAAGTATTGCACCTGCACCCGCCATAGAGATTTGTCCTTTCCCCCCGAAAGGACGCGTGGTAATTCCATCACGAGTTTTAATGCTCATAGATGACGACATCTTATCTCCAAATTTTGAAATAAATCCGCCAGTAGAAAATTGTACTTCCTGAATTAACTCTGTGTTCACCATGTTTATTGGTCCACCAGAATTGAATTCATTTGGATAGTGGTTTGTGGAATGTAGTTCCATATTATCAAAGATGGTCAAGTTCTCATTTGGAGATCCCCCGCGGACAAGCAACTCATTTGTTTGATCATTAGAAAATGATACGCCCGCCATACCTTGCAAAATGCGTTGAAAGTCTCCCATGGCTCCTGGTGAACGACGAACTTCTTCAGCCCCAAGCGCCAGTGTACTAAGGTTATTTTCTATTACTGCTTTGTCAAAATAATCAGCGGTTACAGTTACCTCATCAATTTTTAAGGTCTTTGGTGAAAGTTGAATTTCAACATACTGCTCACCTTTAGTTTTGATAATAATATCTGTTCTAACAATTGAAGAGAAACCAATTAGAGATACTCTAATGGAATACGATCCAACTGGAACATTAAGTTTGAAATTTCCATCAATATCTGTTGCAGCTCCAATATTTTCTAATTGAGTAACAAGAATATTTGCACCAATTAAAGTCTCTTTTGTTGAGGCATCAATAACTTTACCAGTTAATATTCCAGTTTGTGCAAATACTTCGACAGAGCTAAGCATAAGAATTGATGTTGATAAAAAGAATATAAAAGAGATAATTGATTTCATTTTGTAACTCTATTAATTAAAGATTTATACATTTGTCGTACAAGCACAAAATATGTTCCCTTCGTAAAGTTTATATTTATAAATGGTCTTTTATTTGTGATGAATGGGAGGAAAAGATTTTAGATTTTTAGACACAAGATGTGAGATTACAGACATTAGACTCTCTAATAACCTCTGAGTTTGAAACAAAATATTTGTTTGTTTTGTGATGAAACAAATATATTACTTGTATAATTGTGAGCTCTTAGTAAATGTGGGAAAAAGGAATATGGAAAAATTATCATCGACATCAGCGTTGGTTTTGCTTTGGGCAAAGGATAAATGCTACAAAAGTAAAAATGCAAAAGATTACATTAGTTTATTAGATCTATCCAGCGGGAAAAAACTTTATGAAGAGTGCCATAAAATATGGCAATTTTACGATGAAGTGATAATAAACAGAAAATTTGGAGTATTAAATTTAATTTATAAAGTTATAGCTGATGATACAAACATTTCTCAAATAATAATTGCTGGTGCTGGATTAGATGCTCTTGGCATTGAAGTGATAAGCTTATATCCAAATATTAAAGTGTTTGAATTAGACAATGAAAACATGGATGCTAAGTCAGAATATGCTTCCAAAGTAGAGAGGATTCAACAATCACAAATAGCATTTTTAAATGTAAATCTGCAAAACACACAAGAAGTAATTGCAAAGTTGCAAACAAGGGGATGGAACCCTAATGAAGACTCATTAATAATTATGGAGGGGATAAGCTATTACTTAACTCCAACCACAGCTAAAAAACTGATTGAAGTAATAAAACCAAAACGAATGGTTTTTGAATTCCTAAAACAAAAAGAGGATGTAGATTTTAAAAGAGCAATAATTGCCGATAAAGTATTTGGTTTAATTTCCAATCAATGCAATTGTCCAGAAATTGTTCGTTATAATTATTCCAAAATTGGAAAAGCATTTAATTTGTCAATTTTAACTAAGTATAGTATGAAGCAATTGGAGTTGGAAAGAACAGGAACAAACAGACATTTCCTGACAGAAAATAGTGGTTGGATTGATATTTGTTTATTAGAAGGAAAGTTTTAATAATTATCCAACCGACAAAATGAAACCCTTAGCATAGTTTCGCGAAACTGGAATTTGAAAATCTAATTCATCAATATGAAGCTACAACGCCCTTGCATTTCCAGAGGACTATGTAACTTAATTTGGATTTAAATAATAATATTTAGTATAGCCAATATTATTATTTTCTACAAAATCTTCTATAAATTTAGCAGATTAAAATTTAATATTATTTAAACCTTTTGTCTGTTACTTTTGTCAAAGAAGGGAACTTAAGAGTTCTTGATAATTTTTAATTAAAAAGGAGTAAATATGTTGAAGAAAATAAAGAAAGCAACAGTATTAAGTTTTTCGTTGATTCTAATGCTTTTTATTGGATGCCAAGAAAAAGATAGTCTGATTTCAAACTCTGAATCTGATGATTATTTGGAAAAGCAAATAACAGAAATCACATTAGATCAGAATGATCATTTAGAATAATTAATAGTATATCTTGAACTTACAGTTGAGCATATTGAAGAAGTTAAAACATTTCTAGCAGAGCAAAGGAGTGATTTAAGAGAAAAA
>CBDUTO010000150.1:0-9900 GCA_965370315.1 uncultured Melioribacteraceae bacterium | reverse complement strand
TCAGGTTTTTGTAGTTCTCTAGCAAGCTTGATTATTTTTTTTGCAATCAAAAAATAATCTGAACTACTACGTTTCGAAATTGTGTATGCACTCTTCTCTGCTGCATATTCTCTATACTCGTTGTTAACAGATTCAATTCCATCCCAAAGATGTCCGTATAGTTTATTAAGATTTGGGTCACCCATTACAGCAGATTTAAACTTATTCTCAAAATCACGTTTACGAGCCATTGAATATTCGTCAGTTAAAAACTGATAACTATACTTATATACTTTTGCGCCATTTCCTACAAACAACATCTTGTCTTCATATTTGCGTGCGTTTGCAGAATCTTCAACAATTAGTTCATTGTAATATTTAACTTTCCCATTAGTAAGGAAATTACGATTACGATATGTATGGTCTCGCATATATTCTAATTGCGACATTGTTTTAAGTCTAAATGTAGCACCCGGATTTCCAACAACAAAGATTGGTTCATTCACCTCACCACCGTTTTTACTCCACTTAAAATAATGATCTGTTTTTAATGGATTTCCTTCATCATCATAAACTCTCATAAATGCAAAATCTGGATTGTAGCGTGGATAGGTAAAGTTATCTGGATCGCCACCATACAAGCCCATACGAGTTTCATTAACATATACAGCTCTAACATCACTATATTTTTTATATCCATAAAGAGAATACTTACCACCATTATAAAGAGTAGTAACTTCACAAATTAAATCTTTCGCTTCAGAATATTTTTTCTCTAATTCTTTAATCTTCTCATTGCGAAGCTTTGCTTTCTCAGTTTCATTTTTACCACTATCAATTGCAGCAAATATTTCTTTTGTTACATCTTCTGTAAAAACTAATTGTTTAACAAATAGTCTCGGAACTTTACGCTCATCTGCTAGTGTTGGAGCATAGAAACCATTTTTATGAAGATCCTCTCCCTCCTCTTCAAATCTTTTAGTAATAAAATCAACGCAATGGTGATTTGTCATAACCAAACCATCTTCAGAGACAAATGAAGCTGAACACCAATTTGCAAATTTTAAAGATGACTTTTGCACATGCTCTAACCATTCTGCATCTGGTTTAAATGAGTATGTTTTCTCAAAGTAATCAAGTGGCGCATCCTCAAAAGTCCACATTTTTCCAGTGTCAAATTGATGCGATTTAACACTATCTGCATTAAAAAATTGAAACGAATTGTTTTGTGAAATATCCTGTGTTGCAGTACATCCAACAAAAACAAGTAAAATTGAAATTACAAAAATGGAGCGAAGATTTTTCATTTAACTTCCTATTATTTAGATAAAACTATATCCAAAAATAAGTAGAGAGATGATAATTAACAATTTAGAAATACTTTTTACCAAAATTGAGTAGCAAAACAGTCATTGCGAGGAGTGTTTTTTACGACGTAGCAATCTGCAATACTCAGCTTAACTTAACAGATTGCCACACTCCGATTAAAAACATCGGAGTTCGCAATGACTGTAATTTTAATATTGCTATTTTTTCTCTATCTAAGTTAACATCTAGCAAATACTTCCGCATAATCGTTTTTGCTTAATCTAATTTCATCATCAACAGTACCATCGCAACATGTACATTTCTTAGAATAGTAGGTTGTTATAGTTTCATCCTCTTCAACTTTTAGAAAGTCAATTATTGATAGACAATTTGAGCATTGAATTGTGTGGTGTGTTTTCGGATTAGAGAAACATGATGGACAAAAATGATCACCACTTCCATGCTCTACTTCTTTAGGACTAATTAAGAATAGTTTGTTACACGCTGAGTTACTACATTTAAAGAATTTTAATTTATTGGTTTGTATCAGTGATTCCATATCTTTCTCCATTTTTTCCACAACCCAAATTTATTCTTTTACAAATAGTAAGTCTACATAAAAACTAGTCCGGATTTTTATTTGCCCTGAAAATTACTTAATCGGATAAATTTGCTTTATGGGGAATGAGTTAACATTTGGGTACTCTTTTTGTTATTGTCTCTTTGATTTATTTACAACTAACTCATCAAATTTAATAAACTCAAGATACCATGTTCCTTCACCAAAATATTTACCTTCTTTTTTAACGAAGACTCTATAATTATGGCTTACTCCTTTGTTGATAATTTCACGGAAGTTAAACATGAAACCTAAACCTCTTAATTCCATTGCGCCAATTCCAAAGAGCTCTACACCTTTTAGAATTTTACCAGTAAATGAAAGTTGAATTTTTTCCATAATATTTAAATCAACCGGAAATCTGAATTCTTCCTCATTTCGGTAGATTAAACTATATGCGTTATTTATGTTTTCTATTGTCATGTTAATTTTTTATTGTAAAGATAACGGCGTGGTTTTTCACCCTTCTGCAAAAAGTGACTTTGCAGAGATGTTGCCACTGCCTTTTATTAAATTACTATTTACTAATTTGTTACTCACATTCATCAACTTACACATTAAAATCTTCCCCAACTTGAAAAAACATTCTAAGTGGGAAAGCTGGTTATACAACAGCCATTAAACTTTATGAGAACTATCTTAAAAGAATTAACTTTTTTGTTTCAGTAAATTTGCCACTTTGCAATCTGTAAAAATAAATTCCGCTTGTAAGATTTGAAGCATTAAACTCTATCTTATAATTACCAACATTTTGGTCTTCATTAACTAAATTTGCAACTTCTTGACCCAACATATCGTAAACGTTTAGATTCACAAATCCACTATTTGGCAAATCATAACTTATTGTTGTGCTTGGATTAAAAGGATTTGGGTAATTCTGATTGAGTGCAAATTTAGTCGGTAAGGCTTCGGCATTGACTTTAACTGTATTGTTATTATCATATTTATTATTTTTCGCAATAATCTTTAGTGTAGCCCCATCTTTCCCAGAATGTGTGGGCTTGTATGTAATTACGTTTGACCATCCCGAATTGGGCGCCAATGCAAAGTTTTTATTCCAGACTCTAAAACTTGGGTTATCACTAATGATATTTGTTATAAATAAAGTATCGAACCCATTGTTGCTCAACGAAAAGCGTGCATATGAAGAATCGCCTACCTCTGGCTTTTCATCAAACTCTACTAATTTTGTAACTTCAAGTTGAGGAATATAAAAATCGTTCAAATCTCGTATCCACAATCCAGAATTATTTGTTGTAAAAACCTTATCTCCAATTACATTAGTAGCTTTAACCTCGTATACACCTTCTCCTTTTAACCCTAAATCGGATCTAACCCATCCATTGGAGTTTTTGTTCTTGCAGACCAATCCATTGTCATAACCAGAAATTATTAGCAAATCGTCAAATACTACAAAATCGGTTATAAATTGTGCGCTTGGACCAATATTAGTCCACTTTTCTATGTTTCCTTCAGATATAAGAATACCACTATTGGTTGCTCTATAAATTTTATTATCACTTACTAGCAATTCAAATGTAAGGTTGTAATCATCTATTTTTATCCATGTCAAACCTTCATCAAAAGATTGGAATAAACCTCTATCATGTGCACCAAGTAGACTAGATTCATAATTAATGATGGTCATAAATGCATATGTCCAATCAGTATCTATTGCTTCCCAAGTATACCCATCATCAACAGAGCGCAATAGTTTTTCACCTTCGATTGGCACTGAAAGCATGTAGCCATCGCCTTTGTAAAACGCTCTAAATTTTCCTCGGTTTAGAAATTCCCAGTTTTCCTTGCCCACAGAGAGCCTAAACAATCCGACGTCAGTACAAGCATATAAATCTCCAAATGGATAAAATTTATTTACGCTTAATTTATCACCAACTGAATCAAACTCATTTTTATATTTTGCCCAAGTTTCTCCATCAGAAGAATGATAAATCCCGTCCCCACTTGTGCCAACTATTATTTTGTTGTTAAAATTAATTACTCCAGCGGCATGCTCTATGTCTAATGTAGATTTTTGCCATTGAGCATTGCATACGCTTGAAATAAATAAAACTATATAAATGCTTTTTAATAATTTCATAATCCCTCCATTTTTTGATTTGTATTTGACTTTTGTGTCATTACCATCATGCCTTTTAATCATTTTAAAATACAATGTTTCTATGTTAGCTTATTGTTGACCTTAACCTGAATTACATTTTATTGTTCACATCTGGAAGAAAAGCATTCTCAAATGTGCATAAAAAACAAACTACTTGAATCATTAAAGCCTAAAGATTTTCTTTATATCTTTTTGGTTGTGTAACAGCTGATGCAAAAAGCGACGCAGTTTTTCAACCTTTAAAACGCTTATTCAACAACCTTAAATTAATTTAAAACATATCTATTTTGAACTACTTATGTATCACAACAACTTTTCACACACACCCAAAACAAAAAACACGCTTGGCGTATCGGCGGTCGCTTTGAGACAATGATTAGTTGCGTTTAGAATTTAATTCATATTATTGCTAGTTGCTCGCAGTTTTAAGCTTTCATAATATTCTTCAGCTAAAGCAGTAACTTTAAAATTAAAATCTCCATCGGCTAAGGTTTTAGCTTTTTCTTTAATTTCTAATAAATTAACATTGAAAAACTCTTTTCTGTGATTTACTTGATTTACTCGATATCTTGAAAACTCTGTATGAAGCATACGCTCTAATTTTGGGGCATCCTCACTATAAATCATTGCGTGAACGTCAAATATAAATGGAACACTTGCATCTCCAAGTTCTTTTACTCTATCAAGAGGTTCGAGTCTTCGGGTCAGTCCTATTTTATAAATGTTTTCACCGAAAGAACCAATATTACTAATTATATAAACGTGTCCACGCCTTGTTTGTTCAGCCATACTTTTAGCACGTTTTTGGTTTTCCTCAGCTTCTTCTAATTGTTTCTGTAGTAAGAGAATACGTTCTTCTAGTTTTTGCTTATCCTTATCAGTTGATATTTCCAGTTCTTTTCGTGCGACATCAAGAGCATTTTTATACATTTCCTCTTCTTTTTCTGCTTTTGCTAAAGCACGTTCAAACTCCCTAATTGCTTTTTGTTCCTCACGTAAATTTTCTTTTATTAGGGCTTGTTCTTCTTTTTCTCTTTCCTGTTTAAGTTTAAACTGGTATTGAAGTTCACACTCTTTAAACTTTAATTCAACATAAAATTTTGAAAACCCACATTTTAATGAGAGAGCTGATTTCTCAATATCAGTAGCTACCTTGTCTATTCGCTCAAGAACATTCGCATAATTGCTTGATTTCACTGTAGATAATAAATTATCGCATTCAATATTAAATGATTTTATCATTAAATTTGTTTGTCCCTGAAGTATTTTTTTTGCGTATTGAGAATCGGAAATAATTGCAATGCTATCAGGTATTTCCACACATTTTTTCTCTTTTATCATTCCCTTTTGCTTTTCACGAACAATTTTAATTTCCTCTTTAAAGCGGTCACTTGTTTCGAATAAGTATTTAGGCTCTTCAAAAAAGCCAACATTAATAAGCAAAAGTTTTGGCTCAAATATGGAAATATCCTCTTTAATACTTAGGATTTCTTCACCAAGTTCATCTCTCTTGATTTTCATTTGTTCTATTTCATCTGAAAGTTTCTTCGATTGAGATGATAATTCACTAGTGCTTTTCCTTAATTTTGATTCATTTTCCTCAAGTTCAATGAGGTGTTTAAATTTAATTTCGGCATCAGCAATGTTTTTGTTCAGTTGCTCGTAATTTTTAGTTTTATCACCAATCTGATTTGATAACTCTTTGTTATGCTGATCAAGTGATTTGCCTTTTGTCCTTTTTGCCCAAATAAGAACAGCAAAATAAAGTGATAGAACCACGAATAGAATTGTTGTAACCAAAAATAAAACAGCTAAGTTATTAAACTCCAAAACGAACCTCCCATTTAGGCATTAACTCTATTAATAAAATCTAATCTTATTTTTTTACGAGCATTTACCCTTTCTTCATAAACAGCATTCTCCTTTTCCAGATTCCTTTTTACTTTCTCTTTTTCTGCTTTGATATCTTCTTTTGCTAATCGAATTCGAATTCTTTCATCTTCTTTTGCTTGACGAATTCTTTCGCGCTCAATTTGTTTTTCCCTACGCTCGTGTTCTCGTTCTCTTCTCGCACGCTCTCTAGAACTAGCTTTTGCGTTTCGTTCAGCTTCGCGTAAAACACTATTTATGAGCTTTATTCCTGCACCCATTTAGCAAACCCCACTATTTATTTTATTCAAAATTTAACAAGCAACTAACCATATATTAACCCTACAGAAACCAACAGTCATTTGAGCATTAGTCAGAAATATCATTCCGCCTAAAAAACTCTTCTATTTCTGTAAAGCAATCATAAGTTAATGTTTGTGTCAAATTTATTAATTAGTTAAAAATATTTTAGTTTGGTATACCAATTTTATTTCGGTCTAACATTCCATCTATTTAAACATTCTAATAATCTTAAATTTCCAAGAAACACATTTCAAATCAAATCAAATCCCAACCCATAATATCCACTCTGCTCTGTTTCTTGAAAAGCAACATAACCAAAAGGAGCGGAATATCCAAAAGAACTATTGCCAAATTACTAATTAGTAATTTTCAATTATGAATTATAAATTGTCTTCAATCTTTTCTTCCTCTTCTTGTAATTCGTTTCAATAACCAATATTTTCGCATAAGTAAAAAAACAATTTAAGAGGAAAATAGAATGGCAAATATTCCAGGATTTAAAGCATACGATATTAGAGGCAAAGTACCTTCAGAGTTAAATGTAGATGTAGCATATAAAGTAGGGCGTGCATTTGTAAAGCTTAACAACGCAAAGAAAGTTGTTATAGGAATGGATATTAGAACTTCATCTCCTGAGCTCTCTGAAGCTCTTGCAAATGGATTAACTGATGCTGGTTGTGATGTAGTTGATTTAGAAATGTGCGGAACTGAAATGATCTATTTTTCAACTCCGTATTTAAATGCTGATGGTGGAGTTATGATAACAGCAAGCCATAATCCTCCAGAATATAATGGATTAAAATTTGTGAAGAAAGGCTCAGTGCCAATGGGATATGCTTCTGGATTACAAGAAGTTGAGCAAATGATACTAAATGATGACTTGGGCGAACTTGCATCTGTAAAAGGAAAAGTAGAGAAACTTGATGTTATGAGTGAGTTCATTGAGAGTCTCAATCAGTTTTATGATGTAAAGAAAATGAAACCATTCAAAGTAGTTGTAAATGCTGGTAATGGATGTGTTGGTCCAGCTCTTGATGCAATTGAAGATAGACTACCTATTGAGATGGTTAAAGTATTTCACAATCCAGATTCTTCTTTCCCAAATGGTGTACCAAATCCATTACTCCCAGAGAACAGAAAACCAACTCTTGATGCAATTAAAGAACATGGTGCAGATCTTGGTGTTGCCTGGGATGGCGATTATGACCGTTGTTTCTTTTTTGATGAAACTGGAGCATTCATTGAAGGATATTACATTGTTGGTTTGCTTGCAAAATCTATTCTTAAAAATAATCCGGGTGGAAAGATTGTGCACGATCCAAGACTAATTTGGAATACTCTAGATATAGTTAAAGAAGCTGGTGGTGAAGCAGTAGTCTCTGTTAGTGGACATGCATTTATAAAAGAGAAAATGCGTGAAGTAAATTCAATCTATGGTGGAGAAATGTCTGCACATCACTATTTCCGTGAGAATGCTTACTCGGATAGTGGAATGATACCATTCTTATTAGTTATTCAGCTAATTGCTGAAGAAGGAAAACCTCTCTCAGAGTTAGTTGGTGATATGATTGCTAAGTATCCTTGCTCTGGAGAAATTAACACAACACTTGAAAATCCTAAAGCAAAAATTGAAGAGCTTAAAGCAAAATATAATGATGGAACACTTGATGAACTAGATGGAGTAAGTGTTGAATATGACAATTGGAGATTTAATGTAAGGATGAGTAATACTGAACCATTACTACGCTTAAATGTTGAATCGAAAGGTGATGTAGAATTAATGAAAACTAAAACTGAAGAATTGTTACAACTTATTAGAAATTAATTAATTAAAGAGTACATGTCATTTCGAACATGTTTTTGGTGAGAAACCTCCTATAAATTAAGAGATTTCTCAATCGCAAAGAACGCTCATTTCGAAATGACAACCACACTAAGATTATAGACGCATTAAAAAATGCTAATCAAATAATAACTATATTGAACTATTAAATAAGTACTTCGTCAAAGACGATATAACTAATTGCATAATTGGAGATAAAATGGCAGATAAAAGCGAAAAAGCAATAGATGTAAATAAATTGCTACAAAATAAACTAAAAGCTATTAGCATTGCTGATATAGAGAATGGTATTGCAAAAACAGTTAGCGAACTTGTTGGTGAAGACTACAAATGCACAATAGGCGATGTTAAATATACAATGTTTAGCGGTGCTGATTTTCATATAAAGATTGAACTTTCCTACAATCCAGAAAATTAAAATAAATGCTAGAATAGAAATGGTTTTCGGATCCTTAAAAGAATAAAAGTCAGTGTGAGCTTTTTTGTGTAGCAATCTACTGGAGATTGCTACGTCGTTCAAAAGAAGAACTCCTCTCAATGACAAATGTATCAGAAAACTATTTTTGTGAGCATATTTTCTTCCCTCCTAAATCTTACTTGAATTAGTAACATTATTTACGTTACTTACACGTCATATTATTCTCATAAACTGTTATAAAAATGTCAACAACTGTAAATCTATTAATAATCACTGCAACAATATTTGGGCTTTGGGGCGGTGCACATTGGGTAGTTGAATCTGCATCTAAAATTGCAAAGAAACTTGGAATTTCTGAACTTGTTATTGGACTAACAATTGTTGCATTCGCAACTTCCGCACCAGAATTTGCTGTAACAGTATCCGCAGCTATGGCTGGTAAAATGGCAATTTCTGTTGGTAATGTTGTTGGCTCAAATATCTTTAATCTTGGAATAATACTTGGAATTGTTGCAATTTTTGGTGCAATAAAAACAAATGAATCAATAGTATATAGGGATGGTTCTCTTCTTGTTATAACTGGATTATTATTAGCTATTTTCTTTTATGATTTAATTCTAACTCCATTTGAAGGTATAATTTTAGTATTAACCCTTGTCAGCTATGTAATATTTTTAATCCGCTCTAAAGCTAGCTTGGATGAGGAAGTTACAGAAGGTGATTTTAAATGGTATGATTTAGTACTCTTAATAATTGGTGTAATATTAATTATTGGAAGTGCCCACTTTCTTGTTATATCCGCTTCAGAAATAGCTCGTCAATATGGCATTTCTGAATGGATGATTGGTATTACAATTGTTGCAGCTGGCACTTCAGTTCCAGAATTAGCAACTTCTCTTGTTGCACTCTTCAAAGGCAAGTATGGACTTTCAATTGGAAATCTAATTGGAAGTGATTTATTTAATATGCTTGGTGTTCTCGGCACTGCATCAATTATTCGTTCTTTGTCCATCTCTCAAAGCGATTATTATAGTTTGTTAATACTTGCAGCTTATCTACTATTTTTATTTGTTTTTATGAGAACCAAATGGCGCATTAGCAAAATTGAAGGTGCAATTATTTTACTTATTGCACTTTTTAGATGGTGGGTAGTTTCTGTTTTCTAATTAGGAAAATTAATCCAGCCCTTATCTTTTATCATTCCATGATGCTTTTACAAGGAATCTTTTATTCAAGGATTTCCAATAAACCTATACCCAAATGTTTTTATTGGGCAAACATTTGGAATGACATTTTCCCAAGTAAACCTATACCCAATAAATCCAAATATTTTTAATCAAAATCTATTATATTACAAACTATCGTATTTATTAAAAATCACGAAAAGTTAAGCTATGGCAGAAGAAATAAAAACCAAAAATCTCTGGAAAGACTATAGC
>CBDUTO010000149.1:0-9907 GCA_965370315.1 uncultured Melioribacteraceae bacterium | reverse complement strand
AACCCCTTTTAGGGGTAAGCCAAGACCACCTTCTTAGAGGGTGGATTCTTTATTTCCTTGCTTATAAAAAATCCCGATAGTGAAATCAAAAAACCAGTCGGGAACATCAGACTACAGTATAATCACAGTGAAATAAAAAATCAAGAGGCATTCCACGGGATAAAAAAAAAGGAAGGGCATGTCAAGGTAGAGGGCACAACCTCAACAGCCCTTTTGAGTCATTGTCTTTCGACAACTATCAATTGAAACTTAATGTTATTTGAGGGGGATGTCAAGGAATTATTTGGATTGGATGATTTTTCGATTTAGACTGACAAGTAAAGTTTAATTGTAGCAGTAAAAAAAAGTATGGTATTAATAAAGTAGAAATTAATATTACGTGTGAAAACTGTGTGAACTAACAATAAATATTCGAATACAAGCCAAAAAATAGAGCTATTGCGGAGGGGGTGGGATTCGAACCCACGGTACCCGTGAAGGTACACACGCTTTCCAAGCGTGCCAGATAAGCCACTCCTGCACCTCTCCAATCTTACTAAAAAGAGTAAGTTTTCTCTAAAAGCACATAGAAACTTATGAGGTTTTATATGTCTATAATAAAGAGCAGAGCTTCAAAATTTTATCAAGTCGTTTACTTTAATAACTCCAAACGAAGGACAAAATCTAAAAAAACAACAAACAAAAAAGAAGCTCAAAAATTTCTTAATATATTTTATCATGATAAATTATGCAATTCCCTAGCCCAATAAGCTGCAACTCTCTTACAAAATTCTAAAAATAATATCTTGAGCTATCAAAGCTTAATAAATTGAACATTTTATTATCTAGCTTTTATTTCAAAGAAGAACTAAATACTTTATTTATAATATTTAATTGCAGATTAAATATTATCTCAGTATATTTGTATCGTGAACGATATAAACGTGAGCGATGAAAATATATAAATAAACATGGATATAAAATTGATACAAAATATTTTTAGAATTCTATTAGCAGCTTTCATGATATATGCGGGATTTAGTCACCTTACCTTCAATCGGATAGACTTTCAGGCACAAGTGCCTGACTGGGTGCCATTGAGTAAAGACTTGGTTGTAATTTTATCTGGAATTGTTGAAATTTTGTTTGGGCTAGCTTTAGGTTTTTGGAAGAAAGAAAGAGTGAAAATTGGTTGGGCATTAGCAATATTTTTTGTTTTAATCTTTCCAGGTAACATTGCTCAATATTTAGATAATAAAGATGCTTTTGGCGCTCTAAATTCTGATAATGCCAGACTTATTAGATTGTTTTTTCAACCTGTGCTTATTGCCTGGGCTCTTTGGTCGGCAGGCTCATGGCAAGCTTGGAGAAAAAGTAAATTAAAATAATAAAAACAAATAGTAAATTATGAAAAAAGGTGATCAACTAAAGTTAAGTAATCAAATATGTTTTCCTATCTACTCAGTATCACGTTTAATTACAAAGGCATATAAGCCATTCTTAAGTGAATTGGGTATAACTTATCCTCAATATTTAGTTCTACTGGTGCTTTGGGAAAAGGATAAGCAAACTGTCAATGATATTTCAAAAAAGCTTATTCTTAATTCAAACACTATTTCACCACTCCTTAAACGAATGGAAAAATTGCTATTAATAGAACGGAACCGTTCAATTAAAGATGAAAGAAGTGTGTTGGTTCAATTAACAGAGATTGGAAAAAAAATGAAAACAAAAGCTCTGCCAATTCCAGAAAAACTTATCGAAGCATTGGCAACTGATAAAATCAAATTTGAGGATATAGCGAAATTAAAAGATTTACTTTGTGTTTGGATGTCGGTTCTCTCAGACTCAAAAGATTCAGATACATTCTAATGAAGTTACATTTTAAGTTAAAGTGGGTATTAACAATATAATTTTTATAATATTTTTTAAAATAGAAGGAATAAAATGGAATTAATAGATAAATTAAATTGGCGATATGCCACAAAAGCCATGAATGGAAAAGTTGTAGCACAAGAAAAAATAGATAACATTATTGAGGCGGCTTCACTCGCACCTACTTCTAGCGGTTTGCAACCATATGAAATTATAGTAATTACTAATATAGAGGTTAAAGAAAAAATTAAAGTTATTTCTTGGAATCAATCCGTAGTTACTGATTGTTCTCATTTATTAGTATTTGTAGCTTGGGATACTTATACAGCAGAACGTATTAACAAAATGTTTGACCTAACAAATACAATTCGTGGCACCAAGAATGAAGGCTGGGAAAATTACCGCCAGATGCTTTTAGATAGCTATCCGCAAAGAGATGCAGAAGAGAACTTTAATCATGCTGCAAAACAAGCATACCTTGCATTTTCGAATGCAATAGTGGCAGCAGCTTTCGAGGGTGTTGATAGTACTCCAATTGAAGGTTTTGATCCAAAAGCACTAGATGAAATACTGAACTTAAGAGAGAAAGGTCTTAGAAGTTGTGTTATGCTTCCCTTAGGTTTTAGGGATGCAGATAAAGACTGGTTAGCAAATCTAACTAAAGTTAGAAAAAGCAAAGAAGATTTAGTAACATTTATCAAGTAGTTAGGTAGTGCAAAGGAGTTTTGTGTAAATGGTAAAAATCTATGAAGCGAAGGCGTATCCCATCCAAGCTTCATGGATCTTATTGAAAAGTAATTATAACACGTTACAAAACTTTTTGTCATTTCTGCAAACTCAATGCACTGCATTCCCAAATGGTTTCCGCATAAAAATATTATGGTGCATGTTTATTGGGAATCTTTCATATAAGTCTAGATTCCGTTTAGAAACAAGAACAACAATCAGAAGATAATGATGAAGTGTTTTTCTTTTTTAAAGCAGTTTTCGATTTTTCACAAACTGAAGAATTAACAATCAAAAACTAAATCTTTCATTGTGTCGCTTGTGGATTATTACTAATTTGCAAGCACACTAATTTATAAACAAATGTTCTTTGTCTTTTATTGAGAAAACTACATACAAAAGTGCATACAATAATTATGAATAATCAGTGTGATTCTTGAATGGCTTAAAAAGTAAAAAGCTCAATAACAAACGCTATTGAGCTTTTTTGGGTGGGCCCACACGGACTCGAACCGCGGACATCTTGATTATGAGTCAAGCGCTCTAACCAACTGAGCTATAGGCCCCAAAAACTTAGACTCAAAACTTAATTTTTTATTTGTTATAAATCAAGTTTTTTGGTAAAAAATATCTTTTTTGTTGCAAATTTTATACTAAACTCATATATTTGGAATTCGTTTTTCATTAAACGATGTTTTTAAAGTTCTTGAAATTTTGAAAATACCTTTTGTTGCCGGGGTGGCGGAATTGGTAGACGCTCTGGACTTAAAATCCAGTGGGACTTTTCTCCCGTGCCGGTTCGAGTCCGGCCCTCGGTACACAATTTTTTATTTTCAAAACAGATTGATTATGACAAGTAATTATGAACTTGAATTTTATTCGGGTTCTTAGCTCAGTTGGTTAGAGTGTCTGCTTGACGTGCAGAAGGTCGGCAGTTCGAATCTGCCAGAGCCCACAAATATTCGGAGTTATCTCCGTTTTTTTTTAAATACTAGTAAAAATCTATGAGCCAAATAAAAGTTACATTCCCAGATGGGACAGTAAAAGAATTTGAAAAGGGTATCACTCCTTTTGAAGTTGCAAAATCAATCTCAAAAGGTCTTTCTAAAGAGGCATTAGTTGCTGAAATTAATGGTATACGAAGCGAATTAAATACTCCAATTACTGATGATGCTGAAGTTAAAATACTGACTTTCAAAAATGATGAGGGCAAAGATACATATTGGCATTCATCATCCCACTTAATGGCACACGCTATAAAAGAACTTTACCCAGAGGCAAAGTTCGGTGTTGGTCCTTCAATTGATAATGGATTTTATTACGATATTGATATCAATACTCAGTTAACAGAAGAGAATTTAGTTAAGATTGAAAAGAAGATGAAATTTCTTATTGATAGAAATGATTCTTTTGTACGCAGTGAATTAAGTAAAGTTGATGCGCTTGAGTTTTTTAATGATGATGAATATAAAACAGAATTGATTGATGCGTTTGATAGTGAGACTATAATTAGCACTTACGGAGAGGGGACATTTACCGACCTATGTACTGGACCTCACCTTACATCAACAAAATATATTAAAGCATTTAAGCTCTTAAGTGTTTCTGGTTCTTACTGGCGTGGTGATGAAAAGCGTGCTAGAATGCAGCGTATTTATGGAATTTCATTTCCTAAACAAGCAATGCTTGATGAGCATCTTGAATTTTTAGAAGAGGCTAAAAAGCGTGATCACAGAAAGCTTGGAAAAGAGTTAGATCTTTTTAGTATTCACGAAGAAGCTGGAGCCGGCTTAATATACTGGCATCCAAAGGGTGCAAGAGTTAGAAATGAAATTGAAGACTTTTGGAAAAAAGAGCACCTCAAAAATGGATATGATTTACTATACTCACCACATATTGGTAAGAGTCATCTTTGGGAAACTAGTGGACACTTAGATCACTTCAAAGAGAATATGTTTGCACCAATGAAAATTGATGATCAAGACTATTATATAAAACCAATGAACTGTCCATTTCATATAGAGATTTATAAAACTAAGTTACGTTCTTATCGCGATTTACCTTTGCGTTGGGCTGAGCTTGGAACTGTTTACCGTTACGAAAAAAGTGGTGTTCTTCATGGGCTTCTGCGTGTTCGTGGCTTTACACAAGATGATGCACATATTTTTTGTTCAAAAGAACAAATTCAAGATGAAATTATAGAAGTAATAAGATTTTCAAATTCAATGTGGAAACAGTTTGGATTTGAATCATTGAAATATTATGTATCAACTCGTCCAGAAAAAGTTACTGGCAATGATGATCTTTGGGAAGATGCTACAAAATCACTTGAAGTAGCTTTGGAAAAAGAAGGTCTTGAGTATGAAATTGATGAGGGTGGCGGAGCATTTTACGGACCCAAAATTGATATTAAAATTAAAGATGCATTAAATCGTGAATGGCAAATGAGTACAATTCAGTTTGATTTTAATTTGCCAGAACGTTTTGATATGAAATACATTGGCGAGGATGGAAAAGAGCACAGACCATATATGGTTCACAGAGCTTTGCTTGGTTCCATTGAAAGATTTATGGGTGTTTTAATTGAACATTTTGGTGGAGCCTTTCCAGATTGGTTAGCACCTGTTCAAGTTGCTGTTATTCCAGTTTCACAAAACTATTTCGATTATGCTCAAAAAATCGTATCTTTGTTGCTCGATGAAAATATAAGAGTTGAATTCGATAAACGAAACGAGAAAATTGGTTATAAAATTCGAGATTGGGAGACACAAAAAACTCCATATATGTTAATTCTCGGTGAAAAAGAAGAGACTAACGGAAATATTTCGGTTCGTAAACATAAGCATGGTAATCAAGGTGAAATAAGTATTGATGAATTTATTTCGAACTTGAAAGATTCTGTGAAAAATAAAATTAATAATATTTAGTAGAGGTTAACCATCGGCTATAGTCCAAGATATAACAGCAAGCCTAAAAACAAAAATAGAACTAACAGGGAACTGTTAGATTTAAAAGAAGTTCGCCTTCTTGATTCAGATGGAAGTGCACTTGGTATTTTTACAGCTTCAGTTGCTCTTCAAAAAGCTGAGGAGAAAGAACTTGATTTGGTTGAGATTGCACCAAATGCAAAACCTCCTGTTGTTAAGATTATTGATTATGGTAAATTTGTTTATGAGCAGCAGAAGAGAGACAAAGAACAGAAAAAGAAGCAGCACGTAACAATTCTAAAAGAGATTCGCTTACATCCAAACACAGATACACATGATTTGGATTTCAAAGCACGTCATGCAGTTGGTTTCTTGGAAGATGGTAATAAAGTGAAAGTATCAGTGGTATTCAAAGGGAGGGAACTCGCCTATAAAGATCACGGAAGAAAACTTTTAGAGAAATTTCTAGGAAATTTTGTAGATATAGCTAAAATTGAGTATCCTATCAAGTTTGAAGGTAGAGCAATGCACACAATTTTAGCATCAATTAAAAGTAGTAAGAAAAACTAATTTATTAACTCAGGTAAAATTATGCCCAAAATGAAAAGTAATCGTGGAGCAGCTAAGACTTTCAAAAAGACTGGTTCAGGTAAGATTAAACGATTCAAAGCGTATAAAGCTCATATTCTCACAAAGAAAAGCACAAAGAGAAAGAGAAACTTAAGACAATCTACTTTGGTATCTAAGTCTGAAGTGAAACGCGTAAAAAGAATGATTTTATAAACAAACAAAACCTATAGGAAAGCGGTATGGCTAGAGCAAATCACAAGGTCGCTTCACACAAGCGACGTAAAAAAGTCCTCAAAATGGCTAAAGGCTATTGGGGCGCTCGCAGCAACGTTTATACTATTGCAAAACACCATGTTGAAAAGGGTTTGCAATATGCTTATAGAGATAGAAAAGCGAAAAAGAGAACTTTTCGCCGTCTCTGGATAGTAAGAATAAACGCAGCAGCAAGAGTAAATGGAACTACATATTCCAAACTTATTAACAACCTTAAGATAAAAGGTGTTGATATTAACAGAAAAATCTTAGCTAGTTTAGCAGTAGAAAATCCAAAAGCATTTTCTGAAATTGTTAAATTTGTAACAGATTAAGCTCTGCTTTTGTCTAGTATCCTAGACGTTCGTAGATAAATTTAATGCCCTCTTGAATTATGCAAATGCTAATCAAGAGGGTATTTTTTTAATTAATTAAGGTTATTAAAATGCTCGATAGAATTGAGTTGGCAGAGAAGAGTTTCAAAACTGAAATTGAATCTGTAACTAATTTAGATAAACTGGAAGAAGTAAGAATAAAATATATTGGTAGGAAAGGATTATTTACTGAACTTTTTGAAGAGTTTAAACAACTACCAAAAGAAGAAAAACCAAAGTATGGGCAAGTACTTAATAAAGCCAAATCTTTTGCGCAAAAAAGTTTTGAAGCATTAAAGGACAAATTGGAAAGTTCACAAGCAGAAGATAAAGAGTATATTGATTTAACCCTTGCTGGACGTGGTGTTAAACTTGGTAGCAAACACATTCTTACACAAACCCTGGATGAAATTAAAGGAATATTTAAAGGATTAGGATTTTCAATTTATGAAGGTCCAGAATTAGAATCCGACCACAATAATTTTGAAATGTTAAATTTTCCGGCAGATCATCCAGCACGCGATATGCAAGACACATTTTTTGTGAATGATAATTTCTTGTTACGCACACACACATCGCCTGTGCAGGTGAGGTTAATGGAAAATACAGAGCCACCAATCAGAGCATTGATGCCAGGTAAAGTTTACAGAAACGAAGCTATTAGTGCAAAGAGTTATTGTTTGTTCCATCAAGTCGAAGGGTTGTATGTTGATGAAGACGTAACATTTGCAGAGTTAAAGGGAACGTTGGTTGCATTCTTAAAACAATTTTTTGGTGAGGATGTCAAATACAGATTTCGTCCAAGTTTCTTTCCGTTTACGGAACCAAGTGCTGAGGTTGATGTTTGGTGGCAGCAAAAAGGGAAGGAAGGAAAATGGTTGGAAATTCTTGGATGTGGAATGGTTGACCCAAACGTTCTTGAAAATGTAAAGATTGATAATGAAAAATATGTTGGCTATGCATTTGGTATGGGTGTTGAGCGTATTGCAATGTTAAAATATGGCGTTGGCGATATTAGGACATTTTTTGATAATGATAAAAGATTTTTAGAGCAATTTTAATTTGAGGTAATAAAGTGAAATTATCACTTAACTGGTTAAAACAATATATAGATTTAGATGGAATTTCAACTGATGAGGTTGTTGAGAACTTAACTACTGCTGGATTGGAAGTTGATGAAGTAATTGATCAGAAAAAACTTTACGATAACTTTGTTGTTGGTTATGTAAAGGAACGAACTAAACATCCAAATGCTGATAAACTTTCTCTTTGTAAAGTTGAAGTTGGCGCAGTAGAATATCCAATTGTTTGCGGTGCCCCCAATGTTGATAAGGGTCAGAAGATTATACTTGCAAAAGTTGGAGCAAAAATTCCTAACGAAGATTTTACCATTTCAAAGAGAAAACTTATGGGCGAAGTTTCATTGGGAATGATTTGTTCTGAGAGAGAACTTGGAATTAGTGATGAACACGAAGGAATAATGGTGTTGGATAAAAATATCGAGTCTGGCACTACCTTTGGCGAAGCATTTGGAATGAACGATGTAATTATTGATATTGATATCACTCCAAACCGCGCTGATGCATTTAGCCATATAGGCTCTGCACGAGATTTAGCTGCGGTATTTGGACGAAAGTTAAAACTTCCAGAATTAGTTTTATCTGAAACTGATGAAGATGTTAATAGCATAGCATCTGTTGAAATTGAGAATGAAGTTGATTGTCCTCGCTACGTTGCAAAAGTTGTAAAGAATATTACAATCAAAGAGTCTCCACAATGGTTAAAAGATAGAGTGACAGCAATAGGATTGCGTCCAATTAATAATGTTGTAGATGTAACAAATTTCATTCTATACGAAGTTGGTCAGCCTTTGCATGCATTTGATTTAGATCAATTAGCAGAAAATAAAATAATTGTTCGCAGTGCAAGCAAAGATGAAAAGTTTGTAACTCTTGATTCTAAAGAGCGAAAACTACTTGATACAGATTTGCTAATTTGTGACGCTGAAAAAGCAGTTGCTATTGCTGGTGTTATGGGTGGAAAGAATTCTGAAGTTACCGAAAGCACAAAAAACATTTTAATTGAAAGTGCATATTTCCGTCCTTCATCAATCCGTAAAACCTCAAAAAAACTTGGATTACAAACCGATGCTTCAATTAGATTTGAACGTGGTTGTGATGTTGATGTAACTATCTTTGCTGCACAAAGAGCTGCTCAACTTATTGCAGAGCTTGGCGATGGTGAAATTGCAAAGGGTGAGATTGATGTTTATCCAAATAAAATTGTTAAGAAAAAAGTATCATTAAGAATAAGTAGAATTAAGAAAATTCTTGGTTTTGAAATTCCAATAGAAAAAATAAAATCTATTTTTAATGGATTAGAATTCAAAATGGTCTCTGAAAGTGATGAAACTTTAACATATTCAATTCCTTCTTTCCGTCATGACATTGAACGTGAAATTGATTTAATTGAAGAGATAGCTCGAATTTATGGATATGACAATATTCCAGAAATTGCAAAAATTGGAGTATCGGTTGAACGTCGAGTGGATCACTCAAGTTTTAATGATAAAGTTCGTGATACCCTTTCCAGTCTTGGATTTTATGAGATTATTACAAACTCATTGTTGAACGAAGAGCTTGCCTCAAAGTATGGAAATCCTATTGGAGTGTTAAATCCACAAAGTGTCGAGATGTCGCACATTCGTCCATCTCTTTTGCCTGGATTACTCTCAACAATTAGTAGAAATATAAAAGTAAAAGAGAGTAGTTTAAAACTTTATGAAATTGGTCATACAATTACCAAGTTCAACGAAGTGATAAATGAATTCTCAGATTTTGAAGAGACTGAACATTTACTTTTTGCCATTACTGGTTTGGCGAGTGATGATGAGTGGCATTCAAAAAAACGCAAATTTGATTTTTACGATTTGAAGGGAATTTCTAATTCATTTCTAAAATCTGTTACAAATTCTAGCAAAGTTAAAATTAAATATAATCTAAATAATGAAGATGGAATATTTGAATTTTCTATTTCTAATCTTGTTGGAAAAAATATATTTGCTGAAGGTGGAAAAGTTAGAAGTTCTATTCTTAAAGAGTTTGGGATTTCACAAGATGTGTTTGCTTTCGATATTAATTTAACTGAATTGAAGAAAAACAAAGTTGATCTTAGTAAATTCAACGAGTTATTAAAATTTCCAAA
>CBDUTO010000148.1:0-10020 GCA_965370315.1 uncultured Melioribacteraceae bacterium | reverse complement strand
AAATATAGGTTTTCGATCTTTTTTATTTTCAATTTTCAAATAGTTTATAAAGAGCGATATTAACCCAATAAATCCGGCAATAAAAAGAGTAATTATAGATCCTAAATTTAGACTTCCATAAAACCGATTTGCATTTATTGCTCCTTGGTACACAAATATATATTTTACCCCCACCAACACTAGGAATAGAACCGTTGGAACTAAATACAATAAATTATCGATCCATTTACGATTAAAATATTGGATTGTATTTGGAAATATCCAGAAAAACTTCAGCACTAAGAATGGAAGAAAAACAATTCCAAAAGTCCATAGATGATCAACAATCTGGATAAGAACCGGATAGTCATACAATGGATTTTTTATATTGTCAGAAATTAACAGATTAAATGAGGCAAAAAGGACAAACGCTAATCCAATTCGGAAAAACGTAATTTGAATTGCTCCATTATCCTTTGACTTTATTACAATAAAACCAACAATTAACCAAATAAATGCTAAGATTGCAAATGAAAGTCCACCAAATTGGATTAGTTTTTTAACTTCAACCTTTGTTTCAAAAATCTCATCTTCACGGGATACAGTGTATAGTGCTGAGTCCCCTTCCGACATTCCATTTAGAATATAACTTGCTTCATAGAGTTTGAGAATTGGTTGGTTATTAATTTCCAGAAGTTGGTCACCATCACGAATTCCAGCATTCCACGTAACACCTTCTAGCTTAACTTCCTCAAAAAAATAACCGACACTATCTTTAGTAACCATCTGAGGATCCCAAATACACTCATCATTTGGTTGTGGAGTTACTTCAAAAATAAAATAGAACTGGAACAAAAGCAGTACTGTCATAAATAAAACTATGGGTGCAATTAGTTTGGTTCTGTACTTTGATAATATGTGTTCAAGTTTAATCAAAATTAAATTTGGTTTGCCTTTACAACTATACAAGTTATATCATCCGACTGTTCAACTCCGCCGGTGAATATTTCAACTTCAGAAAGTATTTTTTCTAAAGCATCATTTGCAGAAAGATTATTAATTGTGAGAGATAATTCTTCTAAGCGTTCATCAGAAAATTCGTTATTCTCTTTATCCATAGCCTCAGTTATGCCATCGGTAAACATAATAACTAAATCGTCCCTTTCTAACTTAGTAACTTCATTTTTATAAGGAGTTATTGTTGGCATAACGCCCATCAACATTCCACCATTTTTAAGTTTTGTAATGTTTCCATCTCTTATAAGTAACGGTGGGTTATGCCCCATATTTATACTTTCAAAATTCATATTTTCATCATTTAATATTCCCCAGAAGAATGTTATAAATCTTCCATCGGATGTATTTTCTGAAACTAAGTCGTTGAGTAAGTTTGACGCATCAACAAGTTCTTTGTTCTGTTTACTTATCGATTGGAGAAATGCTTGTAAATTTGCCATCAATAGAGCTGCTTGAACTCCTTTCCCCGAAACATCAGCAATTGCAAGTAACACTCTTCCATTATCTAATTTAATTGCATCGTAGTAGTCACCACCAACTTGTTTAGCGGCACTATTAAATGCAGCTATTTCAAAATTTCTCATCTTAGGTAACTTACTTGGCAATAAATTTCTCTGAATTTTCTTTGCAATCTCTAAATCCTTCTCTAACTTCTGTTTTTCCAAAGCCTCTTTAAACAGCAGACTATTTTCAATTGAGATAATTGCAAGACTTCCAATTGATGAAACAAACTCAATATCTGATTGAGAATACTTTTGCCCCGTATTCCTTTTACCCAATAAAATTAGCCCATTTGTTTTTTGCTTAATTTGCATGGGAACTATTAGGTTAATACCCATTTCAAAAAGTGGAGAAAAAGGTTGATCTGACTCTCCATCTAAAAGTATTGGTTCTTCAATCTTGTCCAATTCTAACGAACCAATATTTTTCTCTAAATGTTCTGCATTAAATTTTGAGTCAAGAATTTCCAATTGATTCTCTTTAAATATTACTACTGCATATTTTGAAACAAGTAGTTGACCAATTATTGAAAAACCTAGCAATTTACTTATTAGTGGAATTTCCAAAATACCGCTAAACTCCTTGCTCAAATCGAAGAGTGCATTTAGCTGATGTACTTTAGTATCAAGATTATTATTTACCGATTTTAATTTGTTTATACTTAACGAATTTTCAAGAGCTGTAGCAGAAATATTTAGAAATGTTTGTAAAAACTTCGAGTCTTCATTGGAGTATTCTTCACCACTTAGTCTTTCACCAAGAAAAATAACACCAATAAGTGTATCAGCAGAATGTATTTCTTGAGAGTGAGCTAACTTGTTTTTTGTTAAATACTCATTCAATTCATTGGATGTTTGATAATCCTTTTCTGGAAGTATTGGGAAAGCGTCAATTACACTATTTGTTAATCCTTTTGCAACTATAGAACTTAGCTCTCCATCCTTTACAATTGCAACAATACCTTTTGTTGTGTGGAATTTACCAAAACATGTTAAAAGTAAATTGTTTAAAATAAAATCTGTTTGTAGCGATGAATTTATTAGATTACCAAAATCTACTAGTGCAGATAGGTTTCTGAGAGTACCCTTATGTGTATCGTTTTCCATCAAGTTATACTAGATATTTGATTAATATTAACTCGTTGCCTTTTCCTTTTGCATTGTACTTAACTTCATCCATTATTTTCTTCATCAAAAACATTCCTAGTCCGCCACCCTTTTTCATTTTTTGACTTTCTTCAACATTTGGATCAGGAATAATACTTGGATCAAAGTGTAATCCTTTATCAGTAAGCTTAACTGATAATTTATCTTTCTTTTTATCTATTTTAATTTTAATCTTTCCAACTTTAGAATCTTGATAAGCATGCTTAATAATATTTGTGCAAGCTTCATCAACAGCTAAAATGATATGTGCAATTTCTTTGCTACTTAAGTCAAGCTCTCTTCCATGAAACTCGATAAAATCTCGTACAGATGAAAGATTATCAGTTGAGCTAGAAATTACAATTTCTGTTTTCGATATGTCTATTTCTTTTTTCACAGGAACATTATCTAAATTTTTTGATTGCTTCTTCTTCATCTTTATAAAATTCGTACAAAACTGGAAATCCTAACAAATCGAATATGCTAAAGACATCATCCTTAAGATTTGAAAATTTAATATCTCCATTTTCTTCTCTCATTGTTTCAACATATGCCATAAAAACACCAAGCCCAGCACTGCTTATATAATTAAGATCGCTAAAGTTCACAACTATTTTATGTCTTTTTCGTTCAATCATTTTATTAAACTCATTTTCTAGATCAGGTGCTGTATGAGCATCTAAATAACCTTCTACTTTAACTACACTTATTTCGCCATCTTCTCTTGAAGACACATTAAAATCAGCCATTAAGCTTCTCCCAACTTGTCCCGATTTTTATCGGGTATGTTTTTTAATTTTTCCACTTAAATAGAACAAGGGTTAAATCATCATGCTGTTGTTTCTGTTCTGAAAATAGAGAGACTTCTTGGAAAATATTTTTAGTAATGTCACTCAATTCACCATTGCAGTTATCTTCAACAACATTTTTTAATCTCTCCATTCCAAAATCTTCACCATCAACATTTTGAGATTCTGTAACCCCATCAGTATATAGAATTAAAATATCGTCATTATTTAGTTTAATTTCCATATTATCAATATTAGAATCAAATTTATTTGTAAAATCTAATCCCAAACCTATACCTTTTGGCAGATACTCCTTCATCTTACCATTAGAACAAACTAACAATGGCATGTGACCAGCTCGAGCAAAATTTACAATTCCATTTTTCATATCAATAACACCATACAAAGCAGTTACAAAGGTTTTCTTATCTAAGCTCTTTCCTAATATGTCGTTTGTCTTTACTAAAAGTTCCTTTGGACTAATAATTACTTGAGATAATGATTCAAATATTCCTTTTACTTCAGCCATAATATATGATGCTGATACACCTTTGCCAGAAACATCAGCAATTACAAATGCTAGTTTATCTTCATCAATCTTGAAGTAATCGTAATAGTCGCCACCAACTTCAAATGCTGGAACAAAGAGTGCGTCAATTTCTAACTGATCAGAACTTGGGTTTTCATCTGGTAATAATTTGGATTGAATATTTCTCGCAACTTCCAGTTCGTTTTCCATACGCTCTTTTTCAAGAGATTTTTTTATTAGCTTTGCATTCTCTATTGCCAGTGCTGCGTAATCTGCAAATGCTCCTATAGCTTTTATTTCATCTTTATCAAATTTGTACTTCTGTCTCTTTGCTGCAAAGAGATATCCATTAGTGCTACTATGTACTTTTAGTGGAGCAATTATAATTGATTGAAAAACATATGTTCTTTCATCATTTTGAAGTTTAACCTTTATTACTTTTTTATTTAGAGTTAAAACTTCCGATAAAGGTAAATCTAATTCCTTTAATAAATTTTGACTAACTCCCTCAGCTTCGAGATATCCAATATTGCTTACAGAAACCAATTCATGTTCATTTTCATTTGCAATAACAATCCATGCAGAATCTGAGTTACACACATTATTCGTTGCTTCAGTAAGACTATCAGCCAATTCCTTAAAGTCCATGACTTGAGTCATAAGCTTACTTAAATCAATTAGAGAGGTTATCTCTTCTCTCTTTTGATCAAATGCACCAGCTGTAGGGAGATGGAAAAGAGTTGTAAAGAAAACTATCCCAAAATAAATAGTTCCATAAAGCATAATAAGAATATAAAAAACTCGTACACCTGGTGAGAAATAAAAGACTATCTGTTCAATAATATTTGATTCAGAAAACATTGCAAAATTGAGTCCAAATAAACTCGATATTACTATTGAAATAAATAGGAGAAAATACTTCTGGCGTTTTGATAAAAAAGCAATCCATGAAACACGGAATGAATTTAATGCAATCAAAACAATAGCTACAACAAAAAACGATTTCTCAACGAAAGCCAGGTCTGGGTTAAGTTTGCTAAGTGTTCCAGCAAAAGCAGCCAATAGAATTGTAAACAGCATTCGAAGAAAATGATTTTCTGTAACTTGTTTTTGTCTTAAATAATAGAGTGTCTGAAGAGCCGACAAAATATAGATTGTAAAAGCAATAAAAGTAATCGAAATTACGAGTGAAACAATCGTATAAATAATTCCATTCACTTCTTCAATGTTTTCAATTTTATCGAAAATTGCAGATGAAAGCGATGTGATAAAGAATAGAATTGCACTTAAAATTCCAATATTAAGTACGAGAGGTATAGGATTTTCTATTTTTGAAGTAGCAACTTCATTCAAAAAAACAAATGACAATCCTAATGTACTATAGATTAGAAAATCATTAAAAATGACTAAAATTGAATTATCAACTAATGGGAATAAAAACTTAAAAAGCACTAAAACAAAAAACGCAAAAAGGGCTTTCTCAAGTTTCTCTTTTCTACTACCATCAATAATATTTTTCAAGAATTGGTTCAACTACTTCTCTGGTTTGTCGAGTTTTTTAATTTTTTCACTTACTGCACTATCTATTGCTCTTGAAATAGAATCCATTTGAATTCCATATTCAATCCACTCATCAATATCCTTTCCACTAAATATTTTAATTGAGTTTGTAATTACAGTGCCAATCTCATCACTATTCATTTCATATTTTATTCTATTGTTCAAACTATCAGCATAACTAAATTTCACTGTGATATTTTCTAAAGAATCTTCTTTTATTTCAAACGATAATCTCAGATTATTTTGAACACTATCAACTACCATATTAAAAAGATTTAACTCTTGTAAATTTATCTCATTACTGTAATTGTTATCTAAAGTAACTTTTGCAAAATTGGAATCAAAATCGAACTTAAACCCATCATCCATAATTCCTTCAATTCTTTTCGGATCATTTATGGCTAAAACTTTAGGCTGTAATTCTAAACCTTTCTCATTGGGTTCAACAAAATAAAACTCTCTTCTTACAACAGAATCATGAGTAAAAACAATATAGTTGTTGAGTTGATTATCAAATTGTTCAGAGTGAATGTCATACAATCTTTCACCACTTCTTTCCCCTAAATATGAAACATCAGGCAAATTATATTTCATTTTTCGAATAAAAGTTGAGAGATCATGATTAATTGAACTACGAAGTAATCCAATTTTGGGATTAACAGCAATTAGGGAATCATCTCCTAAATAAACTAAATCTGTCAATTCATTTTGGTAGGAATCTAGAATTGAATCAAACTTTGCTTTTCTCTCTTCATTCAATCTAAGCTTTTCAACAATAAGAGCATAATCATCATTTATTACATTCTCTCTATCATTCAATATCTCTAAAGTTTCTTTTCCCTCAGAATCAACACCTACTTGTAGTACTCTTTTATTTTCATCTAAGGGCAAGTCTCCACTAATTGCAAAAGCAAGAACATCATTTTTATCAATACTGTCTGACGAAAATAATGGTTTTAAAGTAGCAGAATATAATTCCTTCGCAAAGTTAGATTTAGAAGTGTTTTCTTCGTTGAATTGTTCAGAGCCAAATAGAAATAATAGAAATAGTGTTAGCACGCCAGTTAGTATAAGAGGAAGGTTTTTCTTACTCGAAAAATTATTTTTTGATTGTAATGGATTATTCATTTTATACTTAAATTCTCAGATCACATAAACGACAAATAAAGTGCGCCAATTTGGGACTAAAATACAGGTTAACTATCTACTCATTTCTTTTTGATATGGCTCTAAAAGTGCTTTGAGACTTTCACGTGCTCTAAAAATTCTAGATTTAACAGTTCCCACTTCACAATCCAGCTTTTCTGCAATTTCATTGTAGCTAAATCCATCAATATCTCTATATACAAGTGGCGTTTTTAACTTTTCTGGTAAACGCTCAATTGCTTTTCTAACTAATCCTGGAATATCTATATCTTCATGAATGCCAGTTGAGCGAATGTTTTCGTGTGAATCCTTGATTGGAACAAAAATGCTCCTTACTCTTTTCTTTCGAAGATAATCACGACACTTGTTAACAGTAATTCTATAGAGCCAAGTAGTAAATTTTGATTCAAATCTGAACTCTTTTAATTTATGATAAACACTAATGAATACATCTTGTGAAATATCATCAACAAATTCAGAGTCACTTAAAGTAAGAAAAATTAAATTACGAACCTTATCTTTATGAAGGATCATTAATTTCTCAAAAGCTTTTTCATTACCATCCATAAATTCATGGATTAAAGAAACATCTTTTTTTTCACTTTCAATTTTCTTACTTGAAATATCACTATTTACTTCTGAGTTCTTAGACGACATAAAATAAACTATGTTCCAATATTTATTTACTTTTTGGTATTAAAGAAAAAGCACTATTTAATCTTTATTTTTATCAACTCTTTCTATAACTTGCTTAGCAATATAATTATTTATAATTATATTTATTTCCTTTTCATTAAATTTGATAAGTTAATTTTAAATAAATTAAAGGTACTAAAATGCGTATTAAAACTAGCGAAAAATATGGTGCAGTTGTAATCACATTAAAAGGTAACGTTATGGGCGGACCTGAAGCACAAGAATTCCATGATATTTTAGGTAATTTCTTGGATGAGAAAAAAAATAATATAATAATTGATCTTGGAAGTGTAAAGTTCATGAATAGTACTGGACTGGGAATGCTTATTAGTGGGTATACATCTGTTAAAAATAAAGGTGGTGCCTTAAAATTAGCAAATGCAACTGAAAAGATTAATAGTCTCTTAGTTATTACAAAATTAGTTACAATTTTTGATAATTATGATTCAGTGGATGTAGCTGCAGATAGTTTCACAAAATAATTCTTTAATTCTAAATTTATAGAGTATAAAATGAGTGTATCAGTTTTAGTTGGTGGCCAATGGGGTGATGAAGGCAAAGGGAAAATAGTTGATATTTTAGGAGACAGATTTGATATAGTAGCACGCTATCAAGGTGGTGCTAATGCAGGACATACTATTGTAATTGGAGATCAACAATATATTTTACACCTAATTCCTTCTGGTATTTTGCGTGAAGGAGTTGATTGTATTATAGGGAACGGTGTTGTTATTGATCCACGAGCATTGCTTGAAGAGATTAAATTTCTTGAAGATAATGGTTTTGTTGTTAAAGGACGATTATTTATTAGCCACAATGCACACTTAATTATGCCTTATCACAAAATCCTTGATTCACTAAGTGAAAGTGGTGACAATAAAATTGGAACTACTGGTCGTGGAATTGGACCTTGTTATATTGATAAATATGCACGAAAAGGAATCAGAATTGTTGATTTGCTTGATAAAGTTGAACTTGAAAAGAAAATTAGAGCAAATATTGAAGAGAAAAACAAACTAATAACAAATGTTTATGATGGTGAAGAACTAGATGTTGAAAAAATTGTTGAAGAGTATCTAGCATTTGATGAAGCTATTGCTCAATATATAACTGATGTTCCAGTATATTTAGATAATGCTATTAAAAATGGGAAATCAGTTTTAATGGAAGGTGCACAAGGGGCTTTATTAGATGTGGATTTTGGTACTTACCCATATGTAACCTCTTCAAACCCTACTTCTGGAGGGGCATGTATTGGTGTTGGGATTCCACCTACGCAAATTTCATCTGTATTTGGAATAGTAAAGGCATATACTACTCGTGTTGGGCTTGGTCCTTTCCCTACTGAAATGCTTGGAGAAGATGGAGAACAATTAAGACAATGGGGAGCAGAATTTGGAGCAACTACTGGTCGCCCAAGAAGATGTGGTTGGTACGATGCATTCCTGCTAAATTATTCTCGTATGATAAATGGAATTGAAAGAGTGGCAATTACAAAACTTGATGTACTGAGTAACATGGATGAAATAAATGTCTGTGTTGGATATGAATTGGATGGTAAAAGGTTAAAAACATTTCCATCAACAACAAGTCAGTTAGAAAAAATTGTTCCAATATATGAAACTCTTCCAGGATGGAAAACAGATATTACTGAAGTCAGAAATTATGACGACCTTCCTGCAGAGACAAAAAATTATCTAAGTTTTATAGCTGAACATTCTGGTTTTGAAATTTCAATAATTTCTGTAGGTCCCAAAAGAGATCAAACAATTGAGCTATAATGCTCAATTGTTTTTTAGTAAAGTTTAAATTCAAATCTTATTTAATGAAAAAAAAATTATCGGGTGGACCTGGTTCCATTCAAATTAAAGTAATTCTTCTTATCCTAGCCACAATTATAGCACTTGCTACTTTTATCTACACGCAAACTTTAATTTCTCAACTTGAAAAGAGAGAAAGGGAAGTTGCAGAACTCTATGCAACAAGTTTACAACAAGTTGCCCAACTTACTGCTTCAGATAAGGATTTCACTTTTTTATTGGATGTTATTAAGCGAATTGATTTTCCATTAGTCCTCACTGATTCAAGTAGTAAAGTCTCATTAGATGGGATGGGTAGCGGTATAAGAAATTTAGAGATTGATTCAACATTACCAAAAAGCCAGAGAATTAGTTTTGTTGAAAATAAGATTCGTGAATTTGGCGAAATTAATAATCCTATTTTTGTTTTTAGCCAAGATAGTACTATCCTTAGCAAAATATACTTTAGCGATTCAGAATTAATTACTCAGCTAAGATATTACCCATACTTGCAAATTATTTTTGCTATGATGTTTATTATTATTGCTTATTTCAGTTTTAGCTATTTAAAGAAAAATGAGCAAAGTAATATTTGGGTTGGAATGTCAAAAGAAACCGCACATCAATTGGGAACACCCATTTCTTCCTTACTGGCATTTGTAGAACTTTTAAAAGTAAAGGACGAAAATAATGTGATAGCAAAGGAGGTAGAAAAAGACGTGCAGCGCCTGGAACAAATTACTGAAAGATTTTCGCGCATTGGGTCGCCGCCGGTATTGGTTGAGGCAAATATTACCCTGGTGGTTAAAAAAGCGGTGGGATATATGAAAATAAGGACATCACCTAATGTAAACTATGTT
>CBDUTO010000147.1:0-10063 GCA_965370315.1 uncultured Melioribacteraceae bacterium | reverse complement strand
CCTTTTTTATTACAAGTTAATTCTTTTTTGACACACTTTAGTGAACAGACCCGCTATTGTTGTTGTGGAATTGTAGAAATGTAGTTTTATAAAACCTTCAAGGTTATAAATAAATTAGAATTCATTTTTATTACAATATCTCCTTTTGTGCTTGTTGGTAAATACTGCTAACCTTGAAGGTTACAAATAGAACACACCCTCCGCCCAACAAAATGGCGGACAGGCTAAATCACCCCCCTCTATTTGTTACAAGTTGTTACAATTACGAAAAAGTTAGGAAACATTGTAATTGTAATTTAGTAGTAACAAAATTACAAACTGAGGTGAAAATGAAGAACTTGAAAAGTATTATAATAGTGGCAACATTAATAATTGTTGCTCTAGTGATTAGTGGATTTTTGGGAAACCAAAATAAAGACGATATAAGAGTACCTGTCAAAAAAGAAGCAGCAAAAAAAGAAATTGTAAAAGTGAAAAATGAAGTTTACACCAAAACAATTAAAACAACTGGCAGAATGTATGCTTTCGAAAAAGTAGATATTTATTCTGAAGTTTCTGGTGTACTAGAAAACTCAACTAGATTTAAAGAGGGCAAAAAATATTCAAAAGGTGAAACCCTCTTAAGTATTGACTCAGAAGTTTATGAGAATACATTGAAATCTTACAAAAGCAGTTTCTTAAATCAGCTAACTTTAATACTTCCCGATTTAAAATTTGATTTCCCAATAGTATATAAAAAGTGGAATTCATATTTAGGTTCATACAAAATTGATGAGGCAATTAAAGAACTTCCTAAAACAGATTCAGAACGTGAACGTTATTATATAGCATCGAACAATATTTTTAAAATGTATTATGATATAAAAAGTATGGAAGCAACATTCAATAAATACACGCTCAAAGCACCTTTCAACGGTGTTGTAACTGAATCGAACATCAACCCTGGTACACTTGTAAGAAACGGACAATTACTTGGTGAGTTTATTAATACTTCCCTTTTTGAAATGGAAGCTGTTGTAAAACTGAGTGAAGTTAGTTTGTTAAAAATTGGAACTGAAGTAAGTTTAACTTCATTGGGGAGTGATGAGACTATAAAAGGAAAACTAGTCCGCATAAATGAAAAAATTGATTCCGAAACGCAAAGTGTAAAAGTCTTTATCCAAAGTAGTGATAGAAAGATTAAAGATGGAATGTTTCTAAGTGCAGAATTCAATTCAAGTTTGAACACAACAATCGCTAAGCTTCCTAAGAGTGCTGTTAAGAATATGACTGTAAAAATTCAAAAAGAGAATTTAGTGGACGAAGTTAAAGTAGAAATCTTCGATAGAGATGATGAATACGTATTTGTAAAAGGATTAGATGACAATTCTTTAGTAATAATCGAATCAACTGTAAACTAAGGAATCCCAATGAAAAAGTTAATAGAATATTTTGTAAAATATCCCGTATTGGGAAATGCCGTAATGACACTAATAATTGTGTTTGGATTTTTCTCTTTCATTACAATGAAAACAACATTCTTTCCCGATTCATCAGTTAGATTTTTAACTATTACCGCTTCTTACCCAGGTGCATCACCAGAAGAGATAGAAGAAGGAATTGTAACAAAAATAGAAGATGCGATAAAAGGGACCACCGGAGTAGAAAGGACAACATCAAAATCATCAGAGAATGTAGCAACAATTTCAGTTGAACTTGAATCTGGTGCTGATGCAAACATAGTTATTCAGGATGTTGAAAGTAGTGTAAATAGCATTAGTTCCTTTCCTGTTGGAATGGAACAACTAAATGTATATAAACAAGAACCACGTGAGTTTGTTGTCAGTCTAGCGGTAAACGGAAATGTTGATTTAAGAGAGTTGAAAAAGTATGCGAGAAAAATTGAAAGAGATTTATTATCTAAAGAAGGCATCTCAAAGATTTCATTAGCAGGATTTCCCGATGAAGAAATTGAGGTAAGTTTTAACGAAGAAAAAATGCGTGCCTTTGGTATTACTTTTGATCAAGCAGCAATCTCTATATCGGCGGCTAATGTTAAGGTAACTGGAGGTAAAATTAAAGGCGAGAAAGAAGAGCTTTTAATTCGTGCCGATAACAAAAAATATTATGCAGAAGATCTAGAAAATCACATCATCAAAACCACGAAAAATGGCTTTGTAATCAGATTGAAAGATATAGCGGATGTAAATGATAAATGGGCTGAAGACCCTAACCGTGTTTATTATAACGGTAAACAAGCAGTTACTATCGTAATTCAAAAAACAAATCAAGAAGATCTATTTGAAATTACTGAAACTGTAAATAAATATGTATCTCAGTTTAATGAAAAGCATGAAGATATTAATGTAGATGTTTTAAGAGATGGATCAGAAGTTATTCAAGAGAGAATTGATATTTTAACAAGCAACGGAATCGTTGGAATATTTTTAGTTGTACTAATTTTGGGATTAACGCTAAATCCAAGATTATCATTTTGGGTTTCAATCTCAATTCCACTCTCCTTTTTAGGAATGTTCGCAATTGCAACCGCTTATGGGCTTACAATAAATGTTATGTCTTTATTGGGAATGATTTTAGTAATCGGTATTCTTGTTGATGACGGAATTGTTGTAGCAGAAAATATTTATAGTCATTATGAACAGGGTGAACCTCCCATAAAAGCTGCTGTTAACGGAACCATTGAAGTACTGCCATCTGTGGCTACCGGAGTTTCTACTACAATATTGATCTTCTTGATATTCTTTTTCCTAGAAGGACAAATGGGCGAGTTTACAACAGATATGGCTTTTATTGTTGTTGGAACCCTTGGGTTTAGTCTACTAGAAGCAATTGTAATTCTACCTGCTCATATAGCTCATTCAAAAGCATTAAAGGGAAAAGAAGTTAAACAAAACAAAGTTTTACTAAAATTTGAAAAAATCTTATTTGCTTTACGCGATAGAATATATAAACCGATTTTACATTATAGTATTAAACACCCTATTGTAATTTTAACAATTCCAATAGCTCTGTTCATAATTACTTATGGAGCGCTACAAGGTAACATAATTAAAACCACATTTTTCCCAGCAATAGAATTTAATAATGTGGGTATCACATTGGAAATGCCAGCCGGAACAAGTGATAAAGTGACAGACGAAAAGTTGCAATATATTGAGGCAAAAATTTTGGAACTAGATGAAGATTATGCCGATGAGTTTCCAAGTAACAAAAGACTTATTGAGTCTGTCACCAAAACAACTGGACCTGGAACACATGTAGGAAACGTAACACTAGTTGCCGTTGGGTCTGAAGAACGTGAGTGGGACAACTCAATTATAAAATCCAAACTAAGGGATTTAATTGGAGAGATAGAGGGTGCTTCAAAACTTCAAGTTGGTGGTGGCGGCAGATTTGGAATGCCTATATCTATTGCATTACAAAGCTATGACATGGAACAACTAAGTAGCGCAAAAGATGAGTTAAAAGATGAACTTCGAAAAGTATCGGATCTTAAAGATGTTGTTGATGATAATCCTCCAGGATTGAGAGAAGTAAAATTAGAATTAAATGATAATGCTTATAATTTGGGATTAACTACTTCTGAGGTAATGTCTCAAGTTAGAAGCGGATTTTTTGGAAAAGAAGCACAGAGAATTTTACGAGGAATTGATGAAGTTAAAATTTGGGTTCGGTATTCTGAAGATGAACGATCAACAATATCTAAGTTAAAAGATGTTCGGATTAAACTATCGGATGGTAAACAAATTCCACTAAGTGAACTGGCCGATATTTCTATTGAGCGTGGGGTTTTAAGTATTGGTCACATAGATGGTCAAAGAGTAATTAAAGTAGAGGCAGATGTTGCACATTCAGATATTTCAGTAACAAATGTTTCAACAAAGGTAAAAAATGAAATTCTACCTGAATTAAAAGAAAAGTATCCCGATGTATCTTGGTTAATGGAAGGTGAAAGTCGTGAATCGGGAAAAACAATTGATTCAATATTGGCAATTGTTCCCTCATTTCTAGTGTTAATGTTTATGCTGGTTGTTTTTACATTCAGATCATTTACTCAAGCTTTTATTGTTTATTTGTTAATTCCATTTTCATTTATCGGAGTTTTATGGGGGCATTTTTTCCAGGGGTATTTATTCAGTATGCTTTCCGGTTTTGGTGCAATTGCACTAATTGGTGTTGTAATAAATGATTCCCTTGTATTTATAGATGCTTTTAATCGTTATTTAAGAAGTGGTCTTGATTTTACTTCAGCATTAACAAAAGCGGGGCTTAACAGATTTCGTCCTGTAATCCTCACCTCGGTTACGACAATATTTGGTTTAGCTCCGTTAATTTTTGAAACAAGTTTCCATGCTCAATTTTTATCACCAATGGCTATTTCAATGGCTTATGGATTACTTATAGGAACTGTACTAACTTTAATAATGATTCCCGCAATGTTGAGTTTGGTTAACAATATTAAATTCAAACTTAAAAAAGCGAACACAAGAGAAGAAGTAGAACCCGCTATAATTGAGCAAAATAGTTTAAAACAGTACGAATATTAATTAAGAGGAAAATATGAAATCGAATAGAATAATAGTAACAATTGCATTGTTTTTTGCAGGAACTCTAATAGCACAGCAGAAGATAACTTTAGAACAAAGTATAAATATTGCGCTGAACGAAAATCTAAATATAAAAATTGTTAGAAATAGTAATGAGGCAAGCAAAAATAATGTAAACATTGGTAATGCAGGTTTACTACCTCAAATAGGTCTCTCTGCTTCAACAATATATAATGATAATGAGTTTAACAATAATGGGATAAAAACCAATCAGTCTTACACAAGCAATTATGTTGGTGTTAATGCGACATATACTTTATTTGATGGTTTTAATAACATTGAGTCTTACGCTATGTTAAAAACGCAAAGCAAAATTAGTGATTATCAAACACAAAATGTTATTGAACAAAACATTCTTCAAGTAACTAGCACTTATTATTATGTTGCTAGTTTAACAGATCAGCTAGATATTAGAAAGGAATCTTTGCAAATTTCAAAAGAGAGATTAGAACGAACATCAAACAAAAGAGAATATGGACAAGCAAAGAGTATAGATTATCTTAGCGCTCTAGTTGACTTAAATCAAGATAGTGTAGCTTATATTAATTCTGAAACACTGCTTAAACAAGCAAAGCAAAACTTTAATAATCTACTAAATAGAGATGTTTATTTAGAGTTTGATGTAGACTTTGACGTTGCTTATGAAATAATTCCACACAGAGATGAGTTAATAAATATCGCGGAGGATAAAAATGCTTCATACAAAGCAACCAAAGAAAACATTGATATTGCGGCATCAAATATAAATGTAGCAAGTTCTAGTTTTTATCCTCAAATATCTATTGATGCAAATTATTCTTTATATAATACTCAAAATGAATTATTTGTAAATCTTAACAACAAGAACAGAGGATTTTCAACTAGTCTGAATTTGAGTTATAATCTATTCAATGGATTTAAAAATAGCATACAAAAACAAAACGCAGAAATATATCTAAAGAATGCTGAACATGAAAAGAACTATGAATTGCTAAGCTTAATAACTGAGATTTCAAATACTTATCAGCAATATGCAAATAGTAGAATTTCCTTGAAGCTGGAGAATAATAATTTAGAATCTGCAGAATTGAATTTTAATCGATCGAAGGAATTATACAATCTTGGACATCTTACAAACACACAGTTTAGAGAATCACAGTTAAATCTAATTCAGGCTAAAAGTAATATTTCATCTTTAAAGTATTCAGTAAAAAATTACGAGGCTGAGTTAGAGAGATTAGCAGGAATATTGTTGTGAGGAAAGTATAAATAAACAGCCAGCCATTTCAAAAAGCTGGCTGTTTACAAATTATAAAGCCAACTTATAAATATTAACCATATCTTTAATGCTAGTTGGAATAATACTAGCAATTTTATCTTCTGCAGGATCAAGAATTGCAACTATAGGAATTCTGTATTCTGAACAATTAAGCTTTTTTCTTTGATTTCCCAATTAGTTAACACTCCTACAGCATTAACTTCAGAGCCAGCTGCTGAAACGGTTGGCACTGCAATTATTGCACTTCCACCACCAAGAGCAACAATGCAATCACCATTATATTCTTTAAATGGTTTAATCCCTTCATTAATTGTTGTTACACGAGGGTATGATTTAATAACTTCGTAAAATCAAAATCCAAAACACTGATACAAAAATTGTGCAAGTTAATTACTGTGATATTTTGCTATTCCATAATCTTATAGATTGTTATACTTGCTTGCTTCTCCACAGACTCATCACTTATAAGGAGATTTCCATTTTGATCGAATGTTAATCCCTCTGGCTGAGGATGAGTTTCATTATCCAATATCCATCCATTAACTAAATTACCTTTACTATCTATCTCTATAATTGAACTACCACCTTTAGAAGATAAAATAAAAAAATTACCAGATTTTGCATGGTGTGTAATTGCTGATGGGAAAAACTTTTTAATTTCATATTTACTTTTTAATTCTGTAATTGATAAAAGAAAACGCGGAGTTTTATTTAGTTTATTTGTTTCAATTTCAAAGGAATAGATTTTACGGATTTTCTTATTTCCTTTTCCACTATAATTTTTGAAGGCTATCAAAAGTGAATTTGTAATTGGATCATAACACAAGCCCTCAATCTCTAGGGTGGAAGAGAAACCAAGATCTATTTCTTTAAACTCTACTTTTTCTAAATTTAATCCTTCCCGAAATTCAAATAAAATTCCTTTACTCGTAATAAGAAAAAATCTATCATTTACAATTGCTATATCTTCAAAATCGGCTTTAATCCCCCGCTCCCCTAGCTGAAATTTTTTAATTGTTTTTCCATCTATTGGATTTATTTGATAAACGATTCCAATTTCATCATCATGCCCAAAGAGTTTTCCTTCATTCGAAAAACAAATTCCAGATATTTCATTAAGGCTAACGGATAAAGGAACAACTTTAGTTTTTTCCCATGGGAAGGAATTTGCGGAGTTTATATTTTCACTTTTGCATTGAGTAAATGAAATAAGAACCAATATCCACAGCATAAATTTAATGTACATCGTGATAAACCCTTTTTGTTTTACTTGAAAATATCTCTTTCACTATTATGGTGCGAGCTACACATTCATAATAATTCATCTAATGACATCTATAATTTAATAAATTCATAACATAGTATCACTTAGAATAATTCGAATAGTCGTATGAAAGCTGGTTATTAAGAGAAACTCAAAAAATACTTTATTTTTTTAACATACCCACCGCAAGTTAATTTATAAACTGTCGTCTTAATTATTAGAAGAGAAAAATCATTAAAAAATAGGAGTACAAAATGAAAACTAATAAATCATCAAATGCTGCATCACTATTACTAATTATTGCAATGTTATTAATTTCAAGTAATCTTTTTGCCCAACAAGTAGAAAGACAAGGTCCGCCACCAATACCTAATGAAACACAAATCAATAAAATGGTTAATGAACTATCTGCGGAGCTTTCTTTAAGCAAGACCAAGAAAACAAAAATTCTTGAGCTTTATACTGCTCACTTTTCAGAAGTTAGAGAGTCAATGGAAACCAAAGGGAAAGAACGAAAGAGTCGTGAAGAAATGGAATCTCAAAGATCTAATTTTGAGGACCAAGTAAAAAGTTTATTAAACGATGACCAACAAGAATTATTTGATGACTTTATTAAAAACAAAAAACAATCACGTCCAAATAAATAAAGAAAACATACTGGTATTCTAATTATTGATAGGAGATATAAAAATGAAAACTATAAAAATAATAACATTCGCTTTCTTTTTACCTTTATTCATTGCATGTAGGGAATCTGACGCCGTTGTAGAGCCAGAAGAAAATAATGGTACTACACTTCCTAATATAACAGGTTATCCCATTGTTGGAACAAACCAAACAGACAATTATGATAATAGTAGTGTTATTTCAGCACCAGGAGTTAGTGATGCCTTTTACGGACAAGATGCCATCTATACTAGCAACGTTCCGAACTACGCAGATAATGGGGATGGGACAGTTACAGATATGGTTACCGGGCTAATGTGGGTTCAAACTTGTGATATGGATGGCGATGGTGATATTGATGCTTCTGATAAAAAAACATCCGCACAATCTCTTTCGGGAGCTGCAAGTTTTAATCTTGGAGGATATAATGATTGGAGATTGCCAACAATTAAAGAGCTTTACTCATTAATTCTATTTAGTGGTGTGGATACGAAGGTACTTCTACAGATGGATTAGTTCCCTTTATCGATACAAAATATTTTGATTTTGCATATGGTGATACTGATGCTGGTGAAAGAATTATTGATGCTCAATATGCTACTACTTCAATGTATGTTGATGGTGAATTATTATTTGGTGTTAATTTTGCCGATGGAAGAATAAAAGGTTATGGACTATCAATGCCCTTTGGTCCTGGTGAGAAAACATTTTTTGTAATGTATGTGCGTGGCAATAATACTTATGGAATAAATTCATTTAGCGATAACGGCGACAGTACCATTAGTGATAACGCAACCGAATTAATGTGGATGCAAAATGATAGCGAAACTGGTATGAATTGGGAAGATGCTCTAAGTTATGCCGAAAATTTAGATTTTGCAGGTTACTCAGATTGGAGGCTTCCAGATGTTAAAGAATTACAAAGTATTGTTGATTATACTAAATCTCCCGGAACAACAAGCAGTGCTGCAATTGATCCATTATTTAATAGCACCCAAATAACTAACGAAGCTGGTCAATTTGATTATGGATGTTATTGGTCAAGCACAACTCATTCTAATTGGTCTGCTGTTGCTGGTGGATTTGCATCTTACGTAAGTTTTGGCAGAGCAATGGGCTATATGAATGGATGGGAAGATGTACATGGAGCTGGTGCTCAAAGAAGCGACCCTAAATTAGGTGACCCAAGTGAATACCCGACTGGGCACGGACCACAAGGTGATGCTATACGAATCTTTAATTTTGTTAGGTTAGTTAGAGATATTTAATAAAGTAGATTTTGTTAATCTATTCAAGAAACCCGACTTGTTTGCAAGTCGGGTTTTTATTTATTTTATTTTAAGTTTAATAGATATCAATTCTTTTACAAATTCAATGCTTTCTTTTTTATTCATTAAAATTGTAATTGCACGAATTTTACCGAACCTTTTCCCATTTCTAAATTGTTCTTTTAGTTCATCTGAGATTGAACTATTAAAAATCATATCTTCGGCTTTGTCGCCAAAATAAAATGATATTCTAAAACCGTTTTGAAAAACTGATAACCAAAATATGGTTTTAGTTTTTCTCACAACTTTTAATAACCAAGATTTACCATCCTTATAATATCTCCAGTTTTCTTCAAACTCTGGATGGGTTGAATGAATAAAATCAAATATAGAATTCCAGTTTTCTTTCGTTTGTCCTATGTGAGAAAATATTATCTCCTCAGTTGGAAATTGGTCTTTGTTGGTAAAAATCATTGGTTCCATTTGTATGCCTTATTATTTTATGTTGTCGAGGAATGTAAAGGCAGCCTCAATTGTCCTAAACAGCATGTAAATGCATTTATAAATTTCACTAATTAGCGTTTACAAGAATCTTATTCTTTGTTGTAGATAACTGGCGTTTTGTGCTTCCATTCTTGCCATAGTTTGTCATTTGTAACTAGCTCCACCATAAAATGACTGACATTTATTCTACTTGTTTTACCAGGATTAAAAATGGGACTTCTAATTTTTTTGCTATGTATTTCATATTCGCTCACATTTTCATCGTCTAAAAGCGAATCTGGGCGAACTGCTACCCAATTAATGTTGGTGTTAGCACCTAATTTGTATACAAGATAATCAGCGGCAAGCATATTGTCTTTGTGCGGTGGTAATGCAACTTTTAATACCGAAAAGATTATCCTTTCTCGGAAGTCATCTACTATTTCTATATTCTTATTTGTGTAACCAGTTATTCCGATTAAAGTCAATTAAAAGTTGATGATAAAAGTTTTAATAA
>CBDUTO010000146.1:0-10129 GCA_965370315.1 uncultured Melioribacteraceae bacterium | reverse complement strand
GGGTTCAATGGCAAAGAAATGGACAACGACTTTAAATCGAAGACCCTCTGTTCAGTGTTGATTTTTTACTCATGATGTTATAAAATATTTTAGTGGTATTCGTGAGACCACTTTCACTAAGTTGTGGAAAACAATAAGGTAAAACCTTTAAAAATAAATACGACTTAGGCACAGCCTAAGCCGAACAGGGAGAATTAATAAAAATAAAATTACTGGGGTGTTTACTTTGATACAATTATAATTTCCTTATAAATAGATGTTTGAGTGAATTTTAATAATAAATAAGCTCACGGAGAAAATATGAAAGTGCGTGATTTGGAATGGTGGATTGTAGGATTATTAGGTGTTATCTCTTTTACCTTTGCAATTATTGGATTTAATGAACTTTTTGTATCTGCTGGAATAGAGAGAAATTTTCTCGACCTCATGTTCCAATCAATGAAAATTTTTGGAATGGAATTTGTTGATGAATTCCAATCTCCTTTGCCCTGGAAGCTTGAAATAGCCAGGTGGTTAGCACCAAGTGTTATTGCCTATGCTGCTACTAGAGCTGTTCTCCATTTTATTTGGAGGGAATTTAAATCGCTTCGCCTTAAAGGCTACAAAGATCATATTATAATTACTTCGTTAAATGATAAGTCAAGATTTCTAGTAAATGACCTTCTTCTAAATGATGAAAAAGTTGTTGTTGTTGCTGATATTGAAAATCCAAAAAAACTTGACCAGTTGGAAAAAAATCGAGCAATAATAGTACCCGGAGATATAAACCAAACTAAATTTCTAAAAAATATAGCCGCACACCGTGCAAAATATTTTGTATTTATTGATAATAATGACGAAATAAATATTTCATCTGCAATAACTATTTATCAATATCTTTCTGAAACAGCAAAAGGAAAAGAACAGATTTTGTTCACTCATGTCGCCGATGATATAAAATTAAACGAGTTAATAGAACTAAAATTCTTCGAGGAGCAAACAGCCAAAATCTCTAAAAATGCTAACGATAAAGAAGCTCTTAATAATAATTGTGAAATAAGAATTATCTCAATGAATGAACGAGCTGCACGTATTATGTTTATAAATTATTCCCCTGATCGCTTTACTCCTACTACAACACAAGATAGCCCTCAAGTACATATAGCACTATTCGGTTCAAATGATTTAACGCAAAGTTTTATTCTTAAGATAGCTCGTTTAGGGCATTATGCAAATTTCAAAAAAGTTAAAATCACTCTTTTCCATGAAGGCCACTATGTAATAAAAAAACTTGAGCAGAACTTTCCTGCATTATTCGATTTAGTGGAATTGAATTCAATTGATAAGCCTCTCGAATTATTTGATATTAATGAATTAAGTGCAATTCACAAGGAGCATAACATTTCTGCTGCTTACATTATGTGCAAAGAGGATTCGTTGGCTTCAGAAATTCTAAAAAAACTAACATTTTTTGAATCTAATAAAAATCTTGACGTAATACTTACTTTAAGAAACCCAGAAGGAATACTTAGTAAATGGTATGATGGTAATTTGATAAACAATATAAATCTAGAAAAATTTAATCTTATTGAAAAATCGTTTACCAAAGAAGCTTTAATTTCTGAGGCTCTCGATAAACAAGCAATAATAATTCACAATGACTATCTAAGCAAACTTAGCAAGCCTGACCCAGTTAACAAAGCCACTCACCGGATATGGGAAATGCTTCCAGTTGAGGCAAGAAATCAAAACAGAGAACAAGCAGATCATATTGAGGTTAAACTACGTACAATAAATTGCAAATCAGAATTAAAATCAACAAGCAATAGTGAAGAATTCAACTTTGAAGGAGATAACTGTATGATTGAGTTGCTTTCTAAAATTGAACACAATCGTTGGTGGGCAAGCAAACGGCTTGCTGGTTGGAAATATGCTGAAATAGAAAATGGCGAAAAGAAACTTCATCCTGATCTAATTGAATATGAAAAGCTATCCGAGCCCGTAAAAGATTGGGATAGAAATGCTGTAAAAAACATTAGAGAATTATTGCTCAAAAATAATCTAGTAATTGGAAAAAAATGATGAATGAAAATTTTAGAGACTTAACAGATATAGCAGACTCACTATACGATAATGCTGAATATAAAGAAGCATTACAAAAATACTCGGAAATATTTGAGTCAAGTCTAGAGTTATCGGATAGTGAGTTTGCAGAAACTGTAAATAATATTGGATTTTGCCATTATGCATCTGAAGAATATGAAGAAGCTTTAAAACAGTTTCTTCTCAATTTCGAAAAACTATCAACTCATCCAGTTGCAGAGAAAAGTGAGTTAGCAAAGCAACTTATTTCTATTGGAAATACATATTATAATTTGTCCAATTACCCAAAAGCTATAGCGACTTATAGTGATGCATTAAATATTTATGTTGAGCTCGATGGAAATAGTTCTGAGAATGCTGCAAAACTCAACATTTATATTGGCAATTGCTATTATAATAATGAATTATATATAGAAGCAGATTCGAATTACCAATTAGCATTAGATATTTATAATAATATCGAGGATATTGATACAGAGACTGTGATTGATATCCACATAAATATTAGTAATTGCTACGACAATCTTAAATTGAGTGAAGAAAACAATTCCAATAAACTTGATGATAAGATTCTAACAAACAACTTTGGCTTAGCAAATAGATACTTTAAGAATAATTACAATGAAAATGCACTTGATCTTTTTCTTGATTTTCACAAACATAAATTAGAGAATCCGGATGACGAAAGATTTAGCACATTGGAAGACCTTCTTGGTAAAATAACGACTTTATGTTTGGTCAACGGCAAATTTAAAAACACAGAAAAATATTTTTTAGATTTATACAATTTAACAAAATCAACTCATGGTTTAGAACATTTTGATACTACAACTGGGGCTTCAAAACTTGGGCAGTATTATTACAAAATAGAGAATTATGTAAAAGCTAAAGAATTTTTTGTAATTTCTTTTAAAATTAGATGCAAAATACTTGGAAAAGAAGACAACTATACATTGAGTTCTGCAGAGTGGCTACGAACAATATTAACTTATTTAGATGGATGGGAAGAAGCAGAGAGTTTTTACAAGGAGATTCTTGAGATAAAAAGAAATTTACTCGAGGATGATAACCCAAAACTACTTTCTTCTATTATTAGTCTTGCAAGAATTTATAACGAATTGGAGGACTATACAAAATCAGAAGTTTTGTATGCTGAGGCGGTCTCTAAGAGCGAAATAATTCACGGTTCAAAATCACAAAACACAATAAATGTGAAATTGAAACTAGCGGATGTTTATTATTATAGTGAAAAATATAATAATGCAATTAATCTTCTTCAAAAAGTGTACGAGGAGTATTTAGCAGAGCATGAAGAAGATGAAACAATAGCAAATATTATGAGAAAGCTAGGAAATAATTTTTCTTATATACATGGCAAGAGCAAAGAAGCTGAGTATTACTTTAAAAAAGCAATTGCTATACATGAAAATAAAATTGAACTAAAAGATTTTTATTATTTAAAGTTGTACTACGATTTAGGCTATGTCTATGCATTTCAACTAGACAATTATTATGAAGCTGAAAAAGCATTTAAAGTAGTTGTAAAGAATGAAAAAAGAATTTTGTCAACTGATTCATGGTTAATCATTAGGTCCTTAATGAATCTTGGAGAGTTGAACTTTAATGAATTTAAAAAAAATGATATTGCAGAGGAATACTTTAAAAAAGCATTAGAAGTAATTTCAACAACAGATCGAAATAATGATTCAAATAAAATTAGAGCAAACCACTTTTTAGTTAAAATTTTATTTGAATATGATAAACCTAAAAAAGCTAAAAAGTTATTAGAAGAAACAATCGAATTTGCAAAATCAACTTTCGGCATTAAACATATAGAAACAAAGCAATTAATTGCTACACAGATTCAAAAATTTCCCACAAGTTCTTATAGCAAACAAATTACTGAGGAATATAAATTAACATTATCGTCAAACGACTACAGCAAAAGCATATCAGATGCTTTTAGAAGTGAATCACGCACTAAGAAAGTGAGAGTCTTCATATCATCTACTTTCCGCGACATGATGCAGGAAAGAGAATACTTAATGAAAAATATTTTTCCAAAACTCAGGAAACTCTGTAGAGCGAACGGTTTTGATTTTACAGAAGTAGATCTAAGATGGGGTATTACTGAGAAAGATGCCGAAAATGGAAAAGTTATTGAAATTTGCTTAAATGAAATAGATAAAAGTAGACCATTTTTTATTGGCATAATTGGGGAAAGATATGGATGGGTACCAGAATATGAGGATTCATCAAATTTTAAAAAAATGCTTAGTAATTACGATTGGCTAGAGAACGATGTTCAGAGTGGATTAAGTGTTACTGAAATGGAGGTTCAATATGGGGTGCTAAGAAACCCTGCAATGAAAGGAAATGCATTTTTCTATATTCGAGATAAAAACATTACACCTAATGATTCAAGTTTCTTTGAAATATTAGATTCATCCGAGCACAAGAAATTGGAAAAATTGAAGTCTCAACTTAGAGAGCAAGAAACTTTCCCTTCCACAGATTATAGCTCAATTGAGGATTTAGGAAATTCCATTTTTGATAATTTACGTAAAGCAATTTTTGGTGATGAATTAGCTGATAATAAATTGTCCGAATTAGATGAAGCAAGAGATAAACAAATAAATTTTGTTAAATCATATACTGATTTTTACATACCTGATAATAAATCCTCCGTTAAATTATTAAATTTCACAACCTCAAAATCAAATAAGTTAGTGATTTATGGCAAAAATGGAATAGGCAAAACAGCATTATTAGCAAATTTTGTAAAGGAACAATATCTAAATACCGGAAAAAGTCCCGTTATATTCCATTTTGTTGAGGCAGATGAAGGTAATAGAAAGAGTGGTGAAATAATAAAACGAATTATAGGTGAAATTAATCAGTTTTCTTTTACTGGCATCGATTTTCCAAACATAGATCATCAGAATCCAGCACCAATTTTAGAAGATGTTTTTAGTAAAATAAACGAAGATATAATTATAATAATAGACGAATTGGAAAAAATTTGGACCCATGAATTTTTTGCACGTTTGTATTGGCTTCCTGAAAACATCCCAACAAATGTAAAATTTGTCCTCTCAACAAATGAAAAAAACCTTTTTAACTCACTAATTGAAAAAGGATACGAATCAATAACTTTAGAATTACTTGAAAAATCAAAAAGAGAAACATTTATTACTAGTTATCTTAATAAATTTGGGAAAAAATTACCCACAAGTGTAGTAGATAAAATTGCTGAAGATGAAATCTCCTTCGTTCCATTTTCCCTTAAATTACTACTTGATGAAGCAAGAATATTTGGAGTATTTGAAAATCTACAAGAATTTATTGATAATTATTTAAGTGCAAAAAATAATGTGGAACTCTTTATAAAGCTATTTGAAAGAATGGAAGTAGATTATGAAGAGAACGCTAAAGGACTTGTTGGAACAGTTCTTACCTTTATTGCATTATCAAAAAATGGACTTACAGAGAGCGAAATTGTTAAATTTGCTGAATCTGCCCCATTATACTGGTCCCCTATTTATAATTCAATAGAAAACTATTTGCACAGAAATATAGGACAATTATCAATTAGGAATAAGGAATTTGCTAAAGCAGTTGAGAGCAAGTATTTAACTGATGAAAAAACAATCAAAAATAATCATCAGAAAATGGCAGAATATTTTACTGAAATTGATGATAAGGAGAGAAAGTTTGACGAACTTAGTTATCATCTTCAGGAATTAGGAAACTACGAAAAACTTAGGGAACATCTATCAGATATTGATATTTTCATGCTCTATTACCGTACAAATCCAGTTGCTATTATTAAATATTGGGATGAATTAAAAAAACATTTTGATTTTGCTGATACTTATAAAACAGCAATTCTTGAATATGAAAAAAGACCTTATGTAAATCCTAAAGAAGTTGCAGAGGCTGCAACAAAAATAGCAAAATTAGTAGGCTCTGAGGGTTCTCCAGAAAAATCTTTATTCTTTGTGGAAAAATCTTTTCATATCACCGAAAAAGTATATGGCAGTGATCATATTGAAACTGCCAAAGCTCTGTCTGCATTATGTAAGAGCTATCAAGTTATGCAAGACAATATTAAAGCTGAAGAATTTGCATTAAAAGCATTAGAAATATTTGAGAAGAATAATGTAAAAGACATGAAATATACTAGCATACTTTCAACATTAGGAGATATTTATATTGCCTTTGAAAAGTATGAACTTGCAGAAGAATATTTGCTTAGAGTAAAAAAAGAATTAAAAACTATTTGGGGTGGTGACAGTTTTGCAGATATTGATCCATACATTAAACTGGCACAAATTTCTTTAGCAAAAGAGGATTTTATCATGGCAGAAGAATATTGTAATATATCGCTTAATACTATTGAACGGTTTGGTGGAAATGATCATATGATTAAGTTTACAGTACTCGATACTATGGTAGATATATTTATGAAAAAAAGTTCATTTGAAGAGGCTCTTGAAGTAGTGATCCAATCTTTAAGTAACAAAATTAACTCATTTGGCGAAAACCATATTTCAGTAATTACATCCAAAATGATGAAAGCAACTATATTAGTTATTTTAAAAAGATTTGATGAGGCTAAAGAATTTGCGAAAGAGACTTTTGAAACATGTCACTCGAATCTCGGAAATGAACACCCAATAACACAGACTATTTTAAAACTATTGTTTAATTGTTTCATGATGTTACCAGAGCCTGAAAAAGAAGAATATTATAGAAATTTTTTGATTAGTGATGAGATTATTGAGCAAGATACTACATCAAATGAAGTTGAAAATGATGTTGAATTCGAAAAGATTGTAGAATCTATTGTACTAAACATGTCTGTCGGAGAGGAAAAATATAAGAATGGGAATTATGAAGATGCTATTCCCTTCTACCAAGTTGCACTGAATAAACAACTGAGCATACTCGGAACTGATCATGAAGATGTTGTTGAATCATATTGGAACATTGCTCTTTCTTATTATATGATTGATAGATATGATGATGCAATTGAAAATTACACGAAAGAGCTTGAAATCAGAATAAGCATGTATGGTGAAATGAGTGAAGGTGTTGCAAAGGCATATTTAAATATTGGAGATTGTTACTATTGGGATGATCGATATGAGGATGCAATTGTTGAGCACGAAAAAGCTAAAACAATACATATTGAAGTATTGGGTGAGGAACATGAAAGTGTGGCAGAATGTTATCACCACTTAGGATTAGATTACTATTTTAATGAGCAGTATGAAATTTCAATTACAAATCTCCTAAAGGCTCTTGAAATAAGAAAAACTCTTTTTGGAAGTAAATCAGAGCAAGTTGATAAATCTCTATTTTATCTGGGGAAATCATACTATTTTGCTGAAAAGAATAGAAAAGCAAACAAGTGTTTTTCAGCCGTACTAAAATTCAGAAAGAAATTTTATGGTTCTGAGAGTAAAGAATATTTAGAAGCAAAAGAGTGGATTGATGCATAATGATGGAGTATTGGCACATAAAAATTAAAATTATGCTTTAACTCTCTAATCAATTATTGACAACACTAATATTTGGGGGAAATGAAAATTATACTAAAGTTTTTATTTTTTCAAATAATATCACCCAATATTCACTAAGCAATTCGACTATTTGTATTATAAGTGTTTTGCTAGAGGAGTAAATTATTGTAAAATAGTTTAAAATTCCAACATAGTTATCTAGCCAAACCCAAATAATAATTCCGTGGATAAGTGTTGTGAGTGTAAGAATATAGATAAAGGAAAAAATATATCCAGATTTCGCAATGTCAGATTTTGTTAAATTACCCCTCTTTGCACTTTTAAATGAAGCCTTAGTCCAATTTATTTTAATTTCATCAATTGTAGAAAACAAATGGTAGCCGAAAGAGAAACTAATAAAAATATCAAACCAAAAAATATATTCCGCTGGAATTAGGGGTCTAAATAAAATAAAAACAAACGTAAATGTTGGTAAAAAGTATGGTGCTAAAGTTATATTAAGACCTCCAAATTTACCACCAAAAGAACCAGAATGACTTACAGAACCACCTTGCCCATTAGTTACAATAAAATTAGAAACTTTTCTAAAAAACAAAAGTGCTACAATTGCATGAGTAAGTTCATGTTCAAAGGTACCAATAATTGGAAATTTACGAATTAGAAAGTAATGCAATATGCCAGAAATAGCTAAACCAATTAAAAATGCATAAACTATATCAGAATTTCCAAATAGAGATATTGCACCATTAAAAAAGCCTATAAAAATACCCTTCAGAAAAATTAGCGAAATCACTGATAATAATATTTTCATTTTGAATCCATTAATTTGGCTTATATTTTTTTTAATTCTTGATTAACAAATTCGAGTGCTGTAGGTTTTTCGTATGATGTTGTTGGTATATATATCCGTTACTATTCACATAATTCTCAAGTAACTCAGTGAAATTAGGAAACAGCATTCCCCAATCGTTAGGAAATTCTTCATGAAATGCATCAAATACTGGACTTTCCCTCTCTTTGCTCAGTGGATTAGCAAATATTAGTAACTCCCCTATCGAGGTTCTGCAGAATGGAATAAATGGATAAACATCGTGTTTTTCATCAAACAATTTCCAATTCATAGAACTTTTATTCTCGTATATTTCTCGAATTTCATCAAGTCCGAAAAATGTTGTACTATTCCATTTGGCATCTTCAAAATTATCATTTTCTCTAATCATTTTTGCTTGATAATTGCCACAAATAAATCCACCATCGTAACTTTCGAGAAATATTATATATGATAAGGAAAGGTTAATTCCAAATTCCGCCTCAAAATCAACAATATCCATGGTTTGTGCACATTCATTAAAAAAATAATTATCTGGTCTCTCTTCAATTTTTTCATCTAATATTTTAATTGTTTTTTCAATTCTGTGTGGTTTCATAAATATATCCAATTTAACTCAGCCGATAATATTAAATTCTCTTATAACTGGTAATATTATGAACAGATATCAACCAGCTCTTTCTTCACATTATTGTATTTTGATTTGCTAAGTCCTAAAGAATTCAAAGAATTCAAAGAATTCAAAGAATCTAACTTATCTAATAAATGTGAACAAGTGACAATACCCTCATTTAACAAATATTTTTTTTCCTTAATTGTAAGTTTTTTTAATACTGTAATTGGATATATTTTATACTTTTCAATATTTTCCTTTAATCCATTACCTACTGGATAGTTCCAGGCTAATAGATTTAAACCACAACAATTACCATATTTGATAGAATCTAATGATAAGCGTGTATTTGTAATTACCCATCCCTTAAAGGAAAAATCGCGATATTTCAACATCTCTTTACGTTTACAAATTAGATCATCTACACGCGACCTAACATACAATGGAACTTGAATTCCGACATGCTTACCTTGATCTTTATGGTACTTACACTCTACAAGGTGTTGTTCAGTATTGTTAGTGGCTATTACATCCATTTCGTGTGAAATACATTTGCCATCCAATACAACTCCTACTTCAGTCTTAAATCCCATATGTTCAAATAGTTCTCCAATTAAGATTTCAAATGGATATCCCGTTGGACCAAGTTCTAATATTGCGCGCTTTAAACTATATTTTAAGGACGAAGTTGTTTTTTCACCACGGAGTAATGAAAATGCACGAGAAAATATTTTTCGTGTTGTGATTCCAGGATATATCCAATTCTCTATATCAGCAACAATTTTTGTTATTGTTTCAGGTTTAGCACCTGCATTAAGCATAGATCGCTCAAGTTTATATGATGCAAATGGTTCTTCATCCCCTGATGCTTTTTTGATTATTATTACTTTGCTATTTGCTGAATTTAGATTTTCCATTTCTCTCTGTTTATTTAATCATTTATAGCTAAAAGCTAATTAAATCTATTTATTTTAACAATAGTTCATTCTTTTTTTGATAGCTGAAATTTAAGTTTTACATATTAAAAAACCCTCACCCCAAATAATTTAGGAGTGAGGGTAAATTGTAAAAGTATTA
>CBDUTO010000145.1:0-10315 GCA_965370315.1 uncultured Melioribacteraceae bacterium | reverse complement strand
TAAAACTTTTATCATCAACTTTTAATTGACTTTAATCGGAATAACTGGTTAGGTGTCTTTTCGAACAACACGGCTCTCAATCATTAGTTTTTTTCCTTTTTCGGTCAATGACCAAAATGTTGCCTTATTACCTTGAACCGTCTTTAAGTATTCGGTCTTAATTAAGCCATATGCTTCAAACTGGATCTTTATGGTTTTAAACTCCTGATTGTTAATCGTAATAGAACTACCCGATTTTCCTTCTTTTTCAAGAAGGCAAGATGCAAGTTTACTATCTACTGCTGATTCATTGTAACGATCTACAAGGTATGGTGATATTAATGAGAACATTTCTTTCCAAGAGATCACGCTTTCAAAAGAGTTAGTTCTATAACCAATGGCTGGGGTATAAACTTTGTACTTACCATGAACAGTATATTCAGAATCAGTATCTGCAATATCCTTTACATTTAATTCAGAATAAGCATTTTTTTCTCTAAGTGATTTTTGCAAGTTCGAATTTTCTTTTCTTAACTCATTGAGTTCCAGAAGCACATCTTCATTGGACGGATTATTAGCCCTCACCCAGCCGGTTGCTGGGTACATTTTTATTGTTTTCGTCATGCTGAGAGCAACGAGTCCAGGAAGTTCTGTCGCAGCATTCCAAAATTTAACAAGCCTTCCATCCATGACTTTGTCTCTGAAGCTAAATAATTTATTCCTTAATTCTTCATCTTTTTCGGATTTACCAAAAGGAATATTATTTGGCTCGCCATGTATAAGTCCAACAACTTTAAGACCGTTTTCTACTGCATAATCAAACTCTTTTTCGGTATAACTTATGCCATCTTCTGTCGTAGAGCCATACCTGCCGCCAATTATTAAAAGATAGTAATCACAATCATCAATAATTCGCTTAATGAAATCCCACTGTTCCTCATCTGCTGCCGGGAATAACTCCATGCCGGCAGGAATGCAATCCATTTCCATCAAGGCTTGAATTACGTGCTGCCTCTCCTCTTTTAAGTCAGCGTATGTTGAACTTACAAAAACCTGAAATCTTTTATCCATGTAACTCCCTTGGTATTGCTCTATTGACACCTAACTTCTATTTGAGCTGCAACAATATGTTGCGATTGAGTTTGTTAGACTAAACATTTTGTAATCTAACAAACCACAAATAACCTGTCTAATTCATATAATGTGTTAAATAACAACAAATTATAAATATTTCCAAATTTTGACATGGAATATTATCATGTAATTTTCGCACTCCAACACTCTTTCTCTTTATCTATCTAAAGGCCTCATAATAACATCCCATATTAACAACATGGGTATAAATCACCGTAGTTTTTATCCCACAAGATAATTGTTGTATTAATTTTTTATTGTAATTTTTGCTTTTCATCACCACTCTTAGCAAATATTGATTTAGTGTTTTACAACTTAGCAATTTGTAATACTTACTGCAAGTTAAAAAGAGATATGGCTGGGTTCTAATTAACTCAGTAAATATTCTCAACTATTATTTGTTTTAATATTTGTCAAATTCCCGAAATCTCTTAATAACAGTTTGATAATTTTGCGCAAAATATAGCATTCTAAATAAAGATTGCGGGAATTTTTATTAATAGTATTTGACACTTTTACCTAAAAATAAAGCATTATTTGCAAAACCACTCACAATTTAGCTTGCAAAATTCGCACATTTGGTAAACTCTTGACACTTGGGCTTTCAAAATTTGCACATTGCATCACTTTTTGCTTTTTGGGCTTACAAAATTTGTACATTGCTCCACTTTTTGCTTTCTGGCTTACAAAATTTGTACATTGCTTCACTTTTTGCTTTTTGGGCTTGCAAAATTTACACATTGCTCCACTTTTTGATTTTTGGGCGTATAAAATTTGCACATTGCTCCACTTTTTGCTTTTTGGGCTTACAAAATTTGTACATTGCTTCACTTTTTGATTTTTGAAGCTTTAGATGTACCTCCACGGCTCGACTTTTTGCTTTTTGGAGCTTTGGAGGTACCTACACGGCTCTACTTTTTATCTTTTGAAGCTTTGGAGGTACCTACATGCCATGACTTTTTGCTTTTTGGAGCTTTGGAGGTACCTACATGCCTTAACTTTTTGTTTTTTTGAGCAATGTACTAACTAAGTGTAGTAAAAAACCTCGTAGGTTTGATTGGGGTTAATAAAAATAGTGAGTAATGATGAAGCAGTATCAAAAGCGCAATTTTAAAATTGTTTAAGAATCTAATCTTTTGATGAATATATTAAAAATAGATGCTGAATCAAGTTCAGCATGACGTCTTCCTTTTTCTCCGTCATTCTGGGCTTGATCCCGAATCTGCAAAACTAATAGGATGTTGAAAAATTCCATTTAGCCAATTAATGTCCATTGTAATCCCCCATTCTTAAAAACATTCTATCAAATTCACTATCTTTGCTTTATGTCAAAAATTAAATCTAAAAAGAATGAAGAACTACAAAATAAATTAGGTGCTTTGCCAGCATTGCCTGGTGTTTATCAGTTTAAGGATAAAAACGATAAAATAATATATGTAGGCAAGGCCAAAGATCTTAGAAGTCGTGTTCGCTCTTATTTTCGTACAACAGTAGATTCTCCAAAGACTTTAGCCTTAGTTAAAAAGATAAAAGACTTCCAACTGATTGTAACGGATAATGAGATTGAAGCTCTTGTTTTAGAAAATAATTTGATTAAAGAATTAAAGCCTAGGTATAATATAAATCTGAAAGATGATAAGACCTTTCCATACATCCGTGTAACAAATGAACCATATCCACAAGTGTTCCCAACAAGATTTGTAGTTAAAGATGGCTCCAAATATTTTGGACCATACACAAATGTTAAAGATATGAAATCATCGTTACGGATGATGAATCATATATTCAAAATTAGAAGTTGCAAACATTCTATAAACGATGATTCAATTGCAAAGAAGAAAGTAAAAGTTTGTTTGGATTATCACATAAAAAAATGTGATGGACCTTGTGAGGGCTTAGTTTCCGAAATTGACTATAATAAAATGGTTACAAATCTATCAAAAGTATTTAAAGGAAAATCGGATGTTTTGATAAAGGAACTTCAACACGAAATGAAAATTGCTTCTGATAATTTCAAATTTGAGAAAGCTGCTGAATTGAGAGATACAATTAGTAAACTTGAAGTCTATTCATCAAAACAAAAAATTGTCTCAACCGATTTTGGTGACCGAGATGTAATAACCGTTGCTACTGAAGGAAAAGATGTTGCGTGTACAATTCTAAATATCCGTGAAGGAAGATTAGTTGGAAGAAAGCAATTAAAACTCTCATCAAATCCAGAAGAAGAGTTAAACCAAGTCTACGCATCTGTAATAAAATTTTATTACAGCGAATTTGTAGACGTTCCAAAAGAAATAATTATTGAAGTAACTCCTTATGAAAAAGATACAATACTAGAATGGCTAAAAAGGAAAGATGGAAGAAACGTAAGATTTGTTGTGCCTAGAATAAAGAGTGACGTAATGTCACTTCTAAAAATGTGTAAGCAAAATTCAATACTTCAGCTAAAAGATATTCAACTTCAAAAAATGAAAAAGGATGGAAATTTACCATACGTATTGGAAGCACTTAAAAGAGATTTACGTTTAAACGTGCTACCTAGAAAAATTGAGTGTTTCGATATATCGCACATTCAGGGAAGTGAAACAGTAGCTTCATTAGTAGTATTTGTGGATGGCAAACCAAAGAAATCACTTTACAGACGCTTCATAATAAAAGATGTTGATGGGGTTGATGATTTTGCTTCTATGCGAGAAGTAGTTGAGCGTAGATACACCAGATTAAAGAATGAAGGAACTCCCCTACCAGAACTTATAATGGTTGATGGAGGTAAAGGTCAACTCTCAAGTGCTGTATCAATAATGAACGATCTTGGGTACACAAATTACAACATCATTGGTTTAGCAAAAAGGTTGGAAGAGATTTTCTTTCCAGGTGATTCAGAAGCACAAACAATTCCTAAAACATCATCCTCGCTTAAACTGTTGCAGCATCTGAGGGATGAAGCACATCGATTTGCAATTACATTCCACAGAGAACGTAGGAGCAAACGAACATTCCAAACTGAGCTAACTGAGATAAAAGGGATTGGTGAAAAAATAGCAACAAAACTATTAATAGAATTTAAGAGTGTTAATGAAATTAAGAAAAAATCGTTTGATGAATTGTCTGTAGTTGTGGGAAAGGCTAAAGCGAGTTCAATATTAGAATTTTATAGCGAAAATTAGATTCAGAAAACACTAACAAATAGTCATTGCGAGGAGACCAATGTTTACTGGACGACGTGGCAATCTCTTAAAGATTGCTTCGCAAAAAGATGCTCGCAATGACTTTGCTTGAACTGTCATTGCGAGGAGTTTGTTTTTGAACGACGTGGCAATCTTCACCAGATTGCTTCGCAAAAAAATGCTCGCAATGACTTTTCTTGAGCTGTCATTGCTAGGAGTTTGTTTTTGAACGACGTGGCAATCTATCAAAATAAGAAATGAAACAAGGATATATCTACATACTAACCAATAAAAACAATACAGTTCTTTATACTGGAGTAACATCAAATTTACCCAAAAGAATTTATGAACACCAAAATCATTTTGTTGAGGGTTTTAGTAAAAAGTATAATTTAGATAAGTTAGTTTACTACGAAGTGTTTCAAAATATTACTTTAGCAATTCAAAGAGAAAAGCAAATAAAAGCTGGTTCGAGAATGAAAAAAGAAGAATTGATAAATTTAACAAATCCTAATTGGAGTGATTTGGCAAATGATATTTTCTGAAATATTACAGATTGCTTCACCCAACAAAAAGCGTTGGATTCGCAATGACGTATATTGAAGTGTCATTGCGAGGAGTTCGGTTTTTTGAACGACGTGGCAATCTTCAACAGATTACTTCGCAAAAAATGCTCGCAATGACAATTAGTATTACATACTGTAGCTGAGCGAATTGCCGAACCTACCATTTTTCAGCGTGAACTTGTCCAGAAATTTTTCCTTTATGCTCAACAAATCCTTCCCCTTCTAACATCTCAATTGTTTCATCAATCATGTAAGGGTTTCCACACAAGAAAACATGAGTATTTTCACTAGTTAATTTCTGATTCCACTTTTTATCAAGCAATTCTATCACCAGCTTATATTTATATTCCAAAACACAATTCAAATATTGAGACTCCGAAGATTTTGAAGTAGTTTATAGTGCAGTTAATAAACAAAATTCATTTTATGCAAAAAATATTTTACATATTCTGTGATTATTATTACTTTTTTGCGAATAATATAGAAACAAATTAAAGTAAAACTCTAAATGGAAAAAGACAAATTTATTTCAGTAATTAAAGACAATCAAAAATTGATTTTCAAAGTTTGTTACTCATATTGTAACAATTCAGAAACCAGAAAGGATTTGGAGCAAGAAATTTTATTGCAAATATGGAAATCCTTTAAAAAATTTGACGGACGCGTTAAAATATCAACATGGATATACAGAATTGCGTTAAATACAGCAATTTCATTTTATCGGAAAGAGGGTAAAATTAATAATAAAACAATATCTATTGATGAATCAATTATTTCCTTAACCAACCTTGAGGATGATTCTGAGATTAATGAGAAAATCTCGATTCTATATAAACTAATTGAAGAATTAAATGAATTTGACAAAGCATTGATATTGCTTTATCTGGATGACTACAAATATATAGAGATTGCAAATATATTAGGTATTTCAGAAACAAATGTTGCAACAAAGATTAGTAGGATAAAAAAAATCCTTAAAGAAAAATTCAAATCATAATACTAAGAGGTATAATCATGGAATTAGATGAATTTAAAAAATCATGGTCAGAATACGACAAAAAACTAGATGAAAATCTAAAACTCAATGAAAAATTATTACGGAAAATGAACTTTGATAAGGCCAAACAAGAAATACAAAAACCCTTTGTTTATGAAATGTTCAATATTGTAATTATGATTATTACAATTGCCTTTGTTACAAAATACTCATTCAAATTTGTCGAAGAAATTCAATTTAGCTTAACAGGCTTTAGTGCTGCTATCTTAGGAGCAATATATTTATTATTGGCTATATTGAAAGCTAACAAATTCATGAAGATTGATTATTATAGTTCAACTGTTGTTAAATTACAAAAAGATATTTTACTGATGAAAACCGCTATTTTACGTTTTAGGAAAATAGAATTATTTCTATTACCAATTTTTATTATAACAATTTTGCCCATATTATCTATGGGTATTAATAATATAAATCTATTTGAGAACTTAAAACTATTCAGTATTGAGTTTGGATTGATATTGGTTATTGGATATCCTGTGGTTTTCTGGTTAAACAGACATCTTTATGATGATAAATTTAAAATAGCTAAGCTATTATTAGAAGAAACTGAGAATTACGAAAAAGAGAAAAATTAACTTGTTGTAAATACTTAAATTTGCAAAAAGTAAGTAGTGGGCTTAATTGGAACGGAGATTGTACCGTTCCAATTTTATACAGTATTGTTTTAATAACATAATAATTTAAAATAAAGAACTACACTAACTTTATCAGTCCAAGCATATCAAATAAAAACTACCATTTTTCAGCGTGAACTTGTCCAGAAACTTTTCCTTTATGCTCAACAAATCCTTCCCCTTCTAACATCTCAATTGTTTCATCAATCATGTAAGGGTTTCCACACAAGAAAACATGAGTGTTTTCACTATTTAATTTCTGATTCCACTTTTCATCAAGTTTTTTATTACGCCATACATCTTGAACAAATCCAACTTCACCACCCCACTGCATAATTTCATCCTTTGTATCGGTTATTGTTGGAATATATGAAAAATTAGGTGAAATTGAATCTAACAACGATAATTCAGAAGAGTATCCTAAATCCCAAGAATTATAGGCACCGTGCAGAACTGCGATTTTTCTATTAGGATTTTCCAAAGCACTAGAACGTAACATACTAATATATGGTGCTACACCAGTTCCAGTAGCAATTAGTACAAGATTTGCATCATGTGGAGCTTTATCCATTGTAAACATTCCAGTAAATTTGGAGGTCATTCCAATTTTGTCACCAGGCTGTAAAGCAAATATTCTTGGAGTTAATTCACCATTGTGAACTAAAGTAATGTAAAATTCAATATATTCTTTATTTTTAGAAGAAGAGGCAATAGAATATGCTCTACGAATCATTTTAGAAGAATCAACTTCTTTCTCTGCTGGTTTGGAGTTTTCACAACGAGGGGAAGAGCCAGGCATATATAAAACAGCAAATTGACCAGCTTCAAAGTCTGGAATATCCCAACCATCTGGAGTAACCCTAATAATAATATTAATTGGTGATATTTTCATTACTTGAGTAACAATACTGTTCAGTTCAAGTTGCTTAGCCATTTCTCTCTTCCTATTACTTACTTAAAAAATATTATAACACTAATTGTATTTGCAGATGCAAATTTAATAAAAAAAAGGATGAAATTGTTTGAATATCCTCCAAAAATTTCATCCCTTTAAAAATATTACTATTACTTAAAACTATCCAACTAATTTTGCATTTAAAGTAATATCTGTACCCGCAAGTAACTGTGATATCGGACATTTTTCTTTAGCATCTTTAGCATATTTTTGGAAATCTTCATCACTAATTCCAGGTATATTAGCTTCACAATTAAGTTCAATTCCAGTAATTTTTGGTCCGCCATCAACAGTACCTAAAGTAACATTAGCTGTTGTTTCTATACTTGTTGGAACTATTTTAGCTCCACCTAAAAGTGCTGACAAGAACATTGAAAAACACCCAGCGTTTGCTGCTCCTACTAACTCTTCAGGATTTGTTTCTTTACCATCTTCAAAACGTGATGCAAATGTAAATGGTCCTTCATAACCAGTGAAACTCATTTTACCATTTCCACTCTTTAATTCGCCATTCCATACCGCTTTTGCTGTGCTTACTCCCATAATGCTACTCCTTTTTTATAATTTATTATTACTCTAATTATTTGATTCATTTTTAAGACATTCTTTGCAAACACCTCTTAAATGAATATTTACTTTTTCTACTTTATGATTCTCAATTTCACTAATTCCATACAAATTACTATCCAACTTAATATCAACAATATTTTTGCAAATATTACATTGAAAATGAGCATGAGGTTTCTGCGATTGCTCATATAATATCTCAGTATTATCAATTGTAATTGAATTTATAATTTTTTTCTCAACAAACAGTGCTAATGTATTATAGACAGTAGTTTTAGAGAGTGTTGGAATTTCGTGAATTAACTCTTGATAAATTGAATCCACTGAACTATGATGCTTATTATCTAAAATAAATTGCAATATTTTTATTCTCTGAATTGAAGGACTTACTCCCTTTTCTTGCAAAATTTTAGAAATTTTTTCAATTGTACTTGTTGTCATTACTATTAAAGCTTTCCTACTAAATCAAGACCTTTTGTTAAAGTATCTGCACCAGGTTTCCAGTTTGCTGGACAAACAACGCCTTCGCCAGATTCTGCAACAAATTTTGCAGCTTGAAGTTTTCTTAATAACTCAGCTGAGCTTCTACCAATATCATTATCATGAATTTCATAAGCTTTAAGAATTCCATCAGGATCAATTATGAAACTTCCTCTAAGTGACTCACCAGCTTTTTTGATATATGTACCAAATTTTTTGCAAATTTTTGCATTAGGATCTGAACCCATTGGGTATTTAATTTTCTTAATTGAATCTGACGCATCGTGCCATGCTTTGTGAACAAAAACTGTATCTGTACTAATACTTAAAATTTCTGCATTATTTGCTTTGAAATCTTCATATTTGTTTGCCAAATCCTCTAACTCAGTTGGACAAATAAATGTAAAATCAGCTGGATAAAATACCATTACCAACCATTTTCCTTTATATTCGCCTAAACTAATATCTTTAATATCATTGTCTTGAAAAACTTGTAAACTCATGTCTGGTACTCTTTTCCCAATTTTTAACATGCTATCTCCTTTTTAATTTATCAAATTTGTTTATTACATATATTTGTAATGATTACATTTTAAAAATAACAACATATTTATTGGATGTCAAGTCTTATTATAAAATATTTTTGAATCTACTAATTTGCAGCGAGTATTTTGCTAAAACTAAATTGTTTAGGTATTTTGGAGAGAGCAATAAATTAGAAATTAATAATTAACCTATAGTCCTAATAAAAAAGTGCGCTATAACTGAATAATTTCGTAAGAAACGCATTGCTTGTATTGGGATGTTAGAGCCAATATGCAATACACATATGAAAATTAGAAAATACTTATCGAATTGTTTCCTTCTCTTAATTCCACTTTTTTTATGGAATATAATACTTGTTGAGTATTTACCAAAATCGTATAGTCCAGAAATTTTTTGGAAGGATATACCAAAGTGGATTGGTTATAGTGAAAATATTTTAAGAATTATTGTATTTGCATTTCCTGTAATAATGATTTTTTCATTGAAAACAAGATTGCAAAAAATAGGGTTTGGAATATACTTAGTTGGTATTCTTATCTATTTTTTGTCTTGGACTGCGACAATAATTTACCCACAATCAAATTGGAGTTCAAGTTTAGTCGGATTTATGGCACCTGCTTTTACAACACTAATCCTTTTTATTGGAATTGGATTGATTGGTAATAAAGCATATTTTAAAATCCCTTATTTGTCTCTAATATATATTACCTTATCCGTATTATTCGTAATATTTCATTCACTACATACATTTACAATTTTTGAAAGGATACATTAGATGCATAAAGAAACAATAAATATACAAGGGATTAAAATTGAGTATTTCCTAAGTGGCATAGAAAATAAACAAACTATTTTATTTGTTCACGGATTGGGTGCTAATTTAAGTCAATTTGAAAATCAGCATCGGTTTTTTCAGAATAAATATAAAGTTCTGTCACTGAGCCTGAGAGGACACGGAAATACGACCTCTACCAAAGAACTTTCTCATTCTGATTTTAAATTACAAAAAATAAGTCAAGACGTTATTGCTTTATTAGATGAACTAAAAATTGAAAAAGTTCATTTTGTAGGGAATTCTATGGGAGGAAATATTGGTTATGAAATTTTGAAAACTAATAAAAATAAATTACTCTCTTTTGTAACTTTCGGGACAACTGCTAAATTAAATAAATCCAACTTTACAGTAATTGTAATGAAAATGACATACAAATTATTGTGTAAGAACACGGTTGCAAGATTATCTAAAT
>CBDUTO010000144.1:0-10324 GCA_965370315.1 uncultured Melioribacteraceae bacterium | reverse complement strand
TTTTCATGATGCAAAGATACGAAAAATTACAATGTAAATTAGAACTTAGCTATTAAAACCAAGTTAGAACCATTCTTGGTTGCACTAACCCCCGAGGAGCGCCATGCAATACCAAAAATGAGTGACAAGACATTTCCGTTTGTAGAGAAAACCTTAAATTATGTTGAAACAGCTCCTAAATTTGCACCACCCTATATGGATATAGCAGAGTTAAAAATTGATTTTACAGCAGTAAAAGATTTAACAGCAATCTTAAATCCATTACTTGGTGTAACTTCAAACTTAGAAGATTCAAAAATGGTTTCTGGTGGTGAAGCATATATTTCAGCTTTGGCTTATTACAACTCAGTTAAACTTGCTGCAAAAATGGATATACCAGACGCAAAACCAATTTATGATGATCTAAAACAGCGATTTGCTAAGAAGTAACTTTCAAATTATCGTAATTGGCAATACTTGGAATTGTGAAATTATAAAGCATATTTTCTTTTTCTAATTAGATTACGATAATCTTTAAAACCTTGAAGGTCAACCTTGATATCTGACTAATATGAACAAGACAATTCATGTAATTATTAAATCAATGTTTCAATGACCTTCAAGGTTAGATTATAAATTTAATGATTAACCTTTCCATTTTAAGGGATTAGTAGGGAAGCATTTGGTGCTTTGCCACTTTGTCACAAAAAGAGTCAAGGTTGATGCTCAAAGAGCCAAACGAGATGCTTTTTAAATGTTATTACACGCTCCGAGAATAAACCTTGATGCAAATAGAATAAAGCACCCCTCTCTATTCCAAAATTAGTTTCTAAAAGAATATGGTTAGAGGCAAATAATATAAACATAGCTTCTCCGTGAATCTCGGTTGATTTTATGAGCATATTTAATTTGGGTAAACCTTATAGGTTTAGTAAATAAAGATTATAAGAATTAAGTAGATGCTGAATCAGTAATAGTGAAAACTTCGGAGGGTTCTCTACTACAAATTCTGAATTTGAGAATTAAATAGTTGTTAATAATAAAATAATCTTCCAAAATTGAGAATAGCTCCTATTTTCAGTATCTTTGCATATTCAATTAATAAAACAAATGGAGCAAAAATGACAACAATAGTTGATGTTCTCGGTAGAGAGATATTGGACTCAAGAGGAAACCCAACAGTAGAAGTTGAAGTACTTTTAGAGTCAGGAGAAATAGGAAGAGCAGCTGTACCAAGTGGTGCATCTACTGGTGAGCACGAAGCGGTAGAATTACGAGATGGCGATAGCGAAAGATATCTTGGAAAAGGTACTCTTAAAGCTGTTGATAATGTAAACGAAGTAATAGCTGATGAGTTAGTTGATTTTGATGCATCTGATCAAGTAGGTATCGATAATTTTCTAATTCAGCTTGATGGAACTGAAAACAAATCGAAACTTGGTGCTAATGCAATGCTTGGTGTTTCACTTGCGTGTGCTAAAGCTGCAGCTCAAACATTTGACATGCCTCTTTACAAATACATTGGCGGAACAAATGCTAAAACACTTCCAGTACCAATGATGAATATCATCAACGGTGGAAGTCATGCAGATAATACTGTCGATTTTCAAGAATTTATGGTAGTACCACACGGAGCAGATACTTTTGCAGAAGCTCTAAGAATGGGAACAGAAACATTCCACGCTTTGAAGTCTGTACTTAAATCCAAAGGCTTAAACACAGCAGTTGGTGATGAAGGTGGTTTTGCACCAAACTTAAAAACTAACGAAGAAGTTCTTGAAACAATTCTTGAAGCTATTGAAAAAGCTGGATATAAACCTGGCGAAGAAATCTCTTTTGCATTGGATGTTGCTTCAAGTGAAATGTACAAAAAAGATAAAGGTATTTATAGTTTCTTTAAATCTGATAAGTCAGAAAAAAATGCTGAAGAAATGGTTGATATCTATGCAAACCTAGTTGCAAAATATCCTATTGTTTCAATTGAAGATGGTCTTGATGAAAACGATTGGGATGGTTGGAAAATAATGACAGACAAACTTGGTGGAAAAATTCAGCTTGTTGGTGATGATTTATTTGTAACTAACACAAACAAATTATCTCGTGGAATTAACGAAGGTATTGCAAATTCAATTTTAATTAAAGTTAACCAAATTGGTACTTTAACTGAAACTCTTGATGCAATTGAAATGGCAAAAAGAGCAAGTTACACTTCTGTAATTTCTCATCGTTCTGGTGAAACAGAAGATACAACAATTGCTGATATTGCTGTTGCAACTAATGCTGGACAAATTAAAACTGGTTCTGCAAGTAGAACAGACAGAGTTGCAAAATACAATCAATTACTTCGTATTGAAGAAGAGCTTGATATCACTGGATTTTATCCAGGTCTAGCTGCTCTTAACTACAAAGGATAGATATAACATTAGTTCGAACGGGGCTGTTGTAATTAATTTTACGCAGCCCCTTTTTTGTTAGTCATTGCGAATCCCGTTTTTGGGGATGAAGCAATCTGTGAGAGATGCTTTACAAAAAAAGACTTGGTATTTGCAATAACAGAAAACGTGTTTATTATTTTAGAGTGTGACAATTTGTGAATCTGTCATTTCGAACGAATGTGAGAAATCTGTAGTAATCTAAAAGATTTCTCACCCAGAATAAGGGTTCGAAATGACAGACTCGTTGTTTGTGTAATTCTAATCAAAACAATAGTTCAAGGACAAACTTTGATATTCAACGAAACATTTCTTTCATCCCAAAATAATTTTTATAAATTTGTTGGAATTCTGTTTGCTGTCAAATTGATTTATCTTTTCTTTATCCCCATCACTCCGCAAGAAGCTTACTATTGGTTTTATTCCCAGAATTTAGATTGGTCGTATTTTGATCACCCACCAATGGCAGCATACTCAATATGGTTTGGAACAAATGTTTTTGGTGATAACATTTTTGGAGTAAAATTTATGGCAGCGGTTTGGTATTTACTCACAAGTCTTCTGCTCTATAAAACAGTTTCTAGATATGTCGAAAAATATTTGCCAAGTCAGAATAAAAACGCATTAGCATTTTTATCTGTTTTGTTATTAAACCTTACATTGTTCGCTCATGTTTATGCAATAACAATTGTCCCCGATACTCCGTTAATTTTCTTTTGGCTTCTTGTGGTATATGCTGTTCAAGAGAGAATAATTACAGGAAACAAAAACTGGTGGTTCCTTGTTGGAATTGCTCTTGGATTGGGATTAGTCAGTAAATACACGGCTATAGCAATTATAGGCGCAGTCTTTTTCTTCTTTCTTTTCTCTTCCAAATATCGAAAAGAATTACTTTCGCCCTATCCATACTTAGCAATAATAATTGGTTTTGCAATATTTGCTCCAGTAATTTTTTGGAATTATGAACGTGGCTGGGCTTCATTTCTTTTCCAATCTGCCGAGAGGGCAGACACAGTACGGTCATTACGTATTACATATATTCTTCAGCTTTTAGGAAGTCAATTGTTTATGCTTACTCCGTTACTTTTTATTTATCTATTCAAAAGCTTTTCGTCTATAATAAAAGGTTGGAAAGGAAGGGAAAATCTTCATCTCTATTTTTGGAGTTCAATCGTAATTATTGGTGGATTTACGCTCGTCAGTTTAACATCGCTTGTGAAAATGAATTGGTTGCTACCTGGATTTCTGCCAATTATAGCTATCACAACAATACTATATTCAAACTCATTTTTTAATCCAACAAAGTTAATTAAAGTTGGTATTTGGTCGTCGGTTGTTTTAGTAGTAGTGGGTCATTTGATAATGATTGTTCCTAACATTCCACTTGGCAACGGGAACACTTGGAGCGGATGGGAAGATGCAGCAGAAAAGGTATACGAAATTCAGCAAGAGCGTGGTGGAAATGAGAAAGTATTTGTTTTTAGTAATGGATATAAATCAGCATCTTTAATGAAATTTTATTTGCCGGATCAACAGAATACTTATGCCGAAAACATATACGGCAAACGTGCATTGCAATTTGACTACTGGGGAATTCCAGAAAGTCTAATTGGGAAAGATGCAATTTATGTTAGAAGTAATAGAACAGAATATAAAAATGATTTAATGGAAATTAAAAAGTATTTTGATGCAGTAGAAGAATTAGAAGTTTTTGATTATAAATTTATAAATGGAAAATCAGCAAGAAAGATAATTTGTTATTATGCTACAAACTATAAAGGACAAAATAAATAAGAGTTTTATAATTCGATTTATAAAATTTGGAATTGTGGGAACAAGCGGAATAGCTGTAAATACTGGTGTTCTTTGGTTTTTAAAAGGATTGCTTGGTGTTCCTCTTGCTATAGCCCCAATATTTGCAATAGGTACAGCCGTCTTTTCTAATTTTTTATTAAACAATTATTGGACTTGGAACGAGAACAAACATATTCGCAAACACAGTCTCTTTCATCGTTTATGGCGCTACTATTTGTCTGCATCTCTTGGAGCTTTAATAAATTATACTGTGCTTTTATCATTAACAAATTATTTAGATATTCACTACTTAATAGCCAACCTAGCCGGAATATTTATAGGGATGGTTTCAAATTTTCTACTTGGTGAATTTTGGGTATTTAAATCTGATGAGTAGAGAGCATTATTTATATAGTACAATTGTCATTCCCGAATGTTCTTATCGGGAATCTCATAAAGCTAAAGATTTCTACCAAGAATAGGTAGGAATGAAATAAAGCATACAAACGGATAAGAACTGATTCAAAACAATTAAACACAACAAATAGAAATTTTATGAGAGCAATACTTTTACTTTCGTGTGCAGACCAAAAAGGGTTGGTCGCATCAATAGCAAATTTTATTTCAGATAATGGTGGCAACATTGTTAATCTGGATGAGCACGTGGATTCTGACCAAAAAATGTTTTTCATTCGAGTTGAGTGGAAAATTGGCGGATTAAAATTTGGGAAAGATGATCTCCATCTACAGTTCCAACCATTAGCTGACCAGTTTAATGCTAAATGGAAAATTAAATTTGCAGAGGATAAACCAAAACTCGCAATTTTTGTATCTAAGTATGACCATGCTTTGCAAGAGATTTTGTGGAGATATAAACTTGGCGAATTCGATGTAAAAATTTCCGCAATAATTTCTAATCATAGTGATTTAGAAATTCTTGCCGAAAGCTACAATATTCCATTCTTCCATTTTCCAATAAATAAAGAAATAAAAAATGAACAAGAGCAAAAAGAGATAGAACTTCTTAAAAAATTGGATATTGATTTAGTAGTTCTTGCTCGTTATATGCAGATACTATCTGCTGATTTTGTTTCTAAATTTCCAAACCAAATAATAAATATTCATCACTCATTCCTTCCTGCCTTTATGGGTGGAAATCCATACAAGCAAGCCTTTGAGCGCGGTGTTAAAATGATTGGAGCCACTAGTCATTTTGTAACTAACGATTTGGATGAAGGTCCAATAATTGCTCAAGATATTGTTAGAATTAGTCACAAAGACTCTGTTAAAGACCTAGTCCGCAAAGGTCGAGATTTAGAGAGATTGGTTCTTGCAAAAGCACTGCACTGTTTTTTAGAACATAGAGTTTTGGTTTATAAAGGAAAAACTATAGTTTTTGAATAGGGTTTGTATCTCTTAATATGTTTAAAAAATTTCCGATAATATAGTGTTCAAGAAGTTTCTTTCTAAGATTATAAAATATTAAATAATTGAAAACATAGAGTAAGTTGAAAAAGATATACTAATTAACACACATTTCTTGTTGTTTTCAATAGCTACAACTTTTTCTGTTAAAACTTGCTTCTAAGTATTTACGCAGAAAAGTAAACTGAGTTAATATTCAAGTGAGAAAATTATGTCGCCTGAAAAAGATGCCCACAAACAAAAACTTGAAGAAGCAATAAAAGCATTAAACCTAAATTCCGATGTCTCTTTCGATATGCAATATTGGGAAGATGCTGATGGAAATATGGTTCATGTTTCCCCCTCATGTAAAAGAATAACTGGCTATACAGCTAAAGAATTTACAAATAATCGAGAATTGGCCAAAAGTATTATCTTAAAAGAAGATTCTATAAAATGGGTTGAGCACTATGATGCAGCAAAAAAGGGAGTTTCTCATGTTGTCCAATTCAGAATAAAACATAAGAACGGAAATATTGTTTGGATTGAACATGTTTGTCAAAAAACATATGATGAAGGGGGCACTTTTCAAGGTTTTAGGGGATCAAATAGAGATATCACAGAAAGAAAATTAGTTGAGGAGATTTATAATACTAGTCCAACAGTTCTTTTCCTTTGGGAAAATAAAGAAGGGTGGCCCGTTGCATTTGTTTCTGAAAATATTGAGAAATTATCTGGTTATACAAAGGATGAATTTTTAAGTAATAGAATTTCATATGTAGACATTCTACATAATGAAGATTTAGAAAGAGTTGCTGAAGAAGTAAAAACATTCAGCAATATGGAGCTAGATGGATTTGAGCATAAACCATATAGAATAAAAACCAAAAGTGGTGAAGTAAAATGGGTTGATGATAAAACAAATATCAAAAGGGATGTAAACGGAAAAATAACGCACTACCAAGGGAGTGTTACAAATATTACAGCAAAAATTGAAACAAAATTGAAATTTGAGAAAAGCAAAGAATTGCTTAGCTCAATTATAGATCAGTCTATTGAAGCAATTACAGTTGCAACCCCAGCCGGTGATTATGTCTTTGTAAATCCCGCTTTTTGTAAAATGATGGGGTACAGTAAAGAAGAACTTTTGCAAATGACAGTCTTTGATGTAAAAAAAGATAAAACTGAAAAAGCTAGAGAAGTTTTTAAGAGATCAAAAGCTTATGAAAAAGGAGTAATTGTTGAAGTTGAGTTACAGCGTAAAGATAAATCTATTTTTATTTCTGAAGTAACGGGTAAGCCAATAAAAACTGGTGGTGAAGATTTTGTTTTAGGAATTGTTAAGGATATAACAGAACGTAAAAAGATTGAGTTTGCACTAATAGAGAGTGAGGAATTATATAGAAATATTTTCAAGTATTCACCACTTGGTATTTTTCATTTTAATTTAGAGGGTGTTATTACTGATTGTAATGACGAATTTGCAAAAATAATTGGTTCACCACGTGATGTGTTAATTGGACTAAGAATTATTGAGGAACTTAAAGATCAAAAAATAATAAATGAGATAAAGAAAACATTAAAAACAGGTATAGGCTTTTATGATGACTATTATACATCAGCAACATCTCAGAAAACAATTCCAGTAATTATTCATCTTAATGCTATCTATAACTCGGATGGTAAAATAATTAATGCAGTGGGATTAGTTGAAGACATTTCAGAGAGGAAAATATCTGAGGAGAAATTAAAGAAAAGCAAAAATAAATATCAAGACCTTTTTGATAAATCAACAGATTCAATCTTTTTTATTGAAGATGGAAAATTTATTAATTGCAATCAAGCAACGGTTGAATTATTTAAGTATAAGGAAAAATCTGAAATATTGCATAGACATCCATCTTATTTTTCTCCTGAAAAACAACCAGATGGAAGAGAATCAGGTGAAAAAGCTGATGAGATGATTAGTCTTGCAATCGAGAAAGGAAGCCATCGTTTTGAATGGATTCATATCCGTTCCGACGGTGAAATATTTCCTGCTGAAATTTTATTAACAGCTATCACTAATGAAGATGGGTCAATAATTATACATACTGTTTGCCGAGAAATAAGTGAGCGCAGAAAAAAAGAGAAAATACAAAAAGCATTGTATGATATTGCAGAAGAAGCAAATAATGCAAACTCAATTAAGGAGTATTACGAATTACTTCACAAAATAATTGGAACCTTAATGCCAGCAAAGAATTTTTATATTGCTGTGCATAATACCAACAATGACATAATTAATTTTCCCTATCATGTCGATGAATATGATGCTCTGCCAGCATCTCAACCTTTTGGCAAAGGTCTTACAGAATATGTACTAAAAACTAAGAAAAGCCAAATTATAACAGAAGCTAGAGATAGAGAACTTCAAAAAAACAATGAAGTTGAACTAAGTGGAGAGTACACAAAAATATGGGTTGGCATTTATCTAGAATTTGAAGGTAATTATAATGGTGTTTTAGTTCTTCAAGATTATGAAAACGAAAATGCATATGATGATGAAGATGTAAAAGTACTTCAGTTTGTTTCCGAACAAATTGTAAAAGCACTTAATAAGGAATATGCTGAAGCGCGACTTAAAAAATCTTTCAAAGATCTATCAGAGGCGAAAGAAAAATTAGAGCTGATTAATAAAAACAAAGATAGATTTTTTTCAATTATATCTCACGATTTAAGAAGTCCATTTATGGCATTGATGGGAATTTCTCAAATGATTTCAGAAGATATGGATAGCATGTCTGTTGGAGAGGTTAAAGAAATGACAAGTTCCATATACCACTCAACACAAAATCTTAATAAGTTGATAGAAAATTTACTTAATTGGTCTCGTTTGCAAATGGGGTCTTTTAAAATATCTCCAAATAAAATTAGTCTTAATCAAATTTCTAACAGTGTTGTAAATACATTACAACTTTCTGCAAAAGAAAAGGAAATTTCAATTAAAAATAGTATACCTGAAACTTATCTATTTGCTGATGAAGATTGCACCAGAACAATTTTGCGTAACTTGATAAACAATGCTATTAAGTTCACTAAACGAGGTGGAAAAATTAAGATTTCTGAAAAACTAGTAAATAGTTTCATTGAAATATCAGTTGAAGATAATGGAGTTGGAATAAGACCTGCAGTTATTGAAAAACTATTTAGCATAACAGAAAGAGTTTCTGAAGATGGCACTGAGAAAGAGACTGGAACGGGCTTGGGACTAATACTTTGTAAGGAATTAGTAGAAAAAAACAATGGTAAAATCTGGGTGGAAAGTGAGTTAGGTAAGGGGAGTAAGTTTCTGTTTACTCTTCCAATATCTGAGGCAAATAATGAATAAAAGCAAATTCCATTTTGTTATGTCATTCCCACATATTTCTAGTGCGAAGTTGCTGATATCTACTAGATTTTCGATTAAAACATTCAGAAATGACACTCTTTTGTTTGAACCGATTACGATGCATTTAGTTGCCAGTGTAATCTCTTTTTATAAATGTACAATTATAAAATATACATATACTAAAACAAGTTGGGCTTTCAACAAGGAATGGAGAAGCTGTATATGAAAAAGAAAGATTTTATTAAATTCATTAAAATGTGGGGTATCCTCTTTTTATTAAGTCTAGCTACAATCCTTATAGGGTATGAAATATATGAGAATTATAGAGATTTTGACAAGCGTGCAACTACTATGCGTAAAAACTACATTGCACAGCAAAAGCATATTGTAAAGCAAGAGGTTATTCAAGCTGTTGATTTAATAAAGTATAAAATAATACAAGCAAATAAAATAGAAAAGGACACCGAAAAAAAATTACTAGAAACCATAAGCAGAATCAGATTTGGAAAGGAGGGGTATGTTTTTGTTAATAAACTAAATGGTGATGCTTTAATTTCCAACGGAAAAGTTTTGTCTGGCACTAAAAAATTATGGGATGCTTTTGATCTTGACAAAGGGAAGTTAAAACAACTTTTCCAAATGGAGTATGATGCAGCAATAAAACCAAATGGTGATTTTATCTATTATTCATTTATTAAGTTAACAGATTCCCAAATAGAATCTCCAAAAGTATCTTTTATTCATGGTATTCCAAAGCTGCAGTGGTTAGTTGGTGCTGGAGTATATCTTGATGATGTTGAAAAAGATATCCTGTTATTGAAAAATGAATTAGGAAGTAATCTTAAGTCAAAACTAATTTATTCAATTGTAGTAGTTGTTGTTGTAATAATGTTTTTCCTATTTCTACTAAATATTTTTTTCAATAAGCTAAAAGACGATTTAGATCAATTTGAACTTTTTTTCAAAAGAGCTTCACGTGAAAATAAGCCAATTGATATAGCTAATATTGAATTTGCTCAATTGGAAGAAATGGCACAGAATGCAAACAATATGTTGGAAGAAAAAATAAAAGCTCAACAAGATTTAATTGATGAAAGAGAACAACTTTTTGTAACTATTCGTTCAGTAGGTGATGCGCTTATAACTACTGATGCTGTTGGCAAAATTGACTTAATGAATATGGTTGCTGAAAAATTAACCGGCTGGAAAAACGAAGATGCAAAGGGAAAAGAGTTAACAGAAGTATTTAGTATAGTCAATGAAAAAAGCAGAGAAGTAGTAAAAAACCCAGTTAGTACAGTCTTAGCAAAGGGAGAGATAGTTGGGTTAGCTAACCATACAATTT
>CBDUTO010000143.1:0-10605 GCA_965370315.1 uncultured Melioribacteraceae bacterium | reverse complement strand
CAGAGACATTACGTCAGATGGGAAGATTGGATGAAGCGTTAGCTGCTTATGAAGAAATTATTCGTGATTTCAAGAATGATGTAGTCCCACGAAATGGTAAAGCAGAGACATTACGTCAGATGGGAAGATTGGATGAAGCGTTAACTGCTTATGAAGAAACTATTAAGGATTTTAAGAATGATGATTTTGTAAAAAGAGCACGGTTAGTTTTACTCATACAGATTGGAAATAATTTGAATGCATTAGAAAAAGAAACATTAGTTTTAAACCCAAAATCTAATGATGAATGGATTTTAAATCACATTCATTGCATGTTGTTAATAAAACGAAATAAAATAGATGCCGCTATTGGTAAGCTTGAACATGGCGTAGATAATATTCAAGACAACGAACATCTACGTTATTACAGAAGTGCATTATCTTTTGCATATATTAAAAAAAGACGATACAAGGATGCATTAACTCAAATCAAAAAAGAGGTAAATCATAGTCCTGTGTTTCACGTTATAATAACACATGCTTATGCTGCAGATGGCTACCTACATGAATCGAAGAAACACTACAGTTCAATTACTAAATCGCCTATTAAAAAAATTGATGCCGCCTCAAAATATATTTCTGACCGCTATAATATTAGTACCGAAAAATATTTTACTGAAAAATCCAATGAAGATTTAGAAAAGAAAATTGAAGATTTAGAATTTGAGTTATTAGCTGACTCTTATTTATTAGTTGCATAGATTTATACTAAAGTTAACTATTAATTCACTACCAAAAAGTCCAATAAGCAGATACATTTGCCCCAAAGTATCTATAAGAAGAGTTGAATTGAGAGCTTTGTCCTATTGTTAGATTTCCTTGAAGAATCAAATTTGAAAGAATTTTATATTTTACGTCCATGTGACCTTCCAAGATCAGTTGATCAGTATCTGGTGCATAACCAATTTTTCCACCCAATGCAACCTCTCTAATCTCGTCATCTTCTAATAAGAAGTCTGCCCAAAGAGAATGAGAATTAAAATCTTGAGGTGAATAATAAACACCACCTACATAATCATTAGTATATTTATAGTTTTGATAGAAATATTCGTATCCAGCTGAAAATGGTTCTGTAAATTGATATCCCATTCTAAACTGAAAATTATTTCCTTCATTTCCATCTGAGATTTGGAGATAATCAAAGAATGACGAGAATAGTAATCCTGTAGAATGATTATAATAACCTTGGACTTTAAATATTGATGCAGTAATTCTAGTTAAATTTGATGAATGAAAATCAATAAGATATGGTGAATATAGTATCAAATTTGCATCTGTTGCAAAATACAAAAGAGATGCTCCAAAATTATCTCGATTATCATAACTAAATGATATCTCGGTTTCATCCTGACTTTCAAAACCATTTGTATTAACAATTCCTAAAGCAATAGAGAGTGAGATCTCTTGTGAAAAAGGTATTATTATATGACCTTTAAATGATGTATAAAGTCTTGATCCAGTAAAACCAGTTTGAGAAACAGAATCGACATAATAAACAGTTGCTGAATCTAGGCTTGCCCAATTTGATGTAGTATTAGTACGATAAAATGATACCCCTAATGTAAGATATTGAAAAACACCTAATTCAATGCGACCACCAATTTTACTAAAAGTAAAACTTAAGTCATCAAAATAAAACTGTGCTTGTGGCGCAAATCCAATACTAGAAGGAAAACCTTTTATTATTGCATCTAAACCAGTTGCAGGAATCCATGATATTCTTTGTTCAACAAGATAGATTTGTATAGAATCCAAATCTTCTTCTAAAAGATCTTCGTACACAGTCATTGCAGAATCATTTTCTCCAATCTTGGAATAAGAATCACCAAGATAGAGGCGGGGTTGAAATTCTGTTGAATCCATTTCAACTAATGCTTTAAAAGATTCCACCGCACGAACTGAGTCCCCAGTCGCGTAATAAAGCTTTCCGCGTTCCAAAGAAGTTTTATAATCAAATCCATATTCTAGAATTTCATCATATATAACTAAAGCCTCATCATAATATTTGGCACAAAATAGTACGTCACCATATTCTCTTTTAATAATATTATTAGGCTCAGCTTGGTCCATATAATCTTCATAATATGGTAAAGCCTCTTCGCAACCTTCGTCAGCAAGAACCCTTCTGCCTTCCTGAATTATTTCATAAATTTCTCTCTCTTGCACACGAATTATTTGAAATTCTAATCTGGATTGAATAGTAAAAACCTCATTATTACCAGGATCAAGTAATTTGGCTTTATCAATTGTCTCTTGTGCAGCTTCAAAATCTTCTTCCATTATTAATAAGGTTGCTTTCGAAACCAATGCATCAATATTATTTGGACGCTTTGCAAGAACTTCATCAATATATTCGGTAGCTAAATCAATTTCTGTTTCTGTCCAAATTGCGGTTTGAGCTCTAAATAATTTATAATCTAAATTCTGCGGATAGTCATCAATTAGTTCATCTAATACTACACCTGCATCTTCAAAATATCTATTCCAAGCTAGAGCTTGTGCATATTCAAATTTCACTTTTGGATCATTTTCATCAGGAACAAGTTCTAAATAGTCTTCCAAAATATATGTTGCTTCCTCATACTCCTCTAAGTAGCTATAATACTGGGCAAGTTTAAGAACTGATTCTTTATCAGTAGGATTATTTTCTACTTGAATAATTAGTTCTTCAATTCTTAAATTGTAAACACTATCACGATACTCTGTAACATAATCCAACTTTTCTACATAATTAGGCTCTTCAGAATAATCAATTCCTAAAATTTCTAGTTGCTGATATGCTTCTTCAATTCTATTCGCTTTTATTAATTCATTAACTAATTTAAACCTCATCTCAGCATCAGTAGGATTCTTTCTTAACAAACGGAAATATCTATCGATAGGAAATTCTTTCTCAAATGAGCGAGGATCATTTTGAGTGACATACGCTTTTTTTGTTACTATATCTAAACCATCTTGTGCCTCTTTAAAAAATGGTTTGAATCCTAGTGAATTTTCAAATGCTTTTTTTGCCTGGGTATATTTTGCAAGCCAAGTAGAGAAATAGCCGTAACGACTCCACAATCTCCAATCCTCTGGATATCTATCTACATATTTTTTTAATATTTTTTCCCCTTTAGTGATATGATTATTCTTAGCAAGAATTTCTGTATATCTAATAATTTCATCAGGCGATGCATCATCATCGCGTGCCAAATATTGGTCATACCAATCCTCTGCCGTCTGCCATTCCTCAAGCCATCTATACGATTTTCCAATTTCCAAATAGTTATAAGGATTTGAAGGATCTATTGCTATCTCTCTTTCGTGACCAAGTATTTTTTTTCTTAATTGCTTATGCCAAATAGCTTCTGTTCTTGCAAGTGCTGTTCGCGCAGTAGTATTATTTTGATCTAGCCTTAAAGCTCGCCTTAAATCTAAAACCGCATTTTGATATTGCCCAATGGTCTCGAAGGAAGTTCCTCTTAAAGTATACCCTTCGGTGTCACGCGGAGCAGAAGAGATATACTTGTTAAGTAAATCAATTGCTTCGCCATATTTCTTAGCTTCAATCTGTTTTATTGCAGAAGCTTTTAATTGCTCACTTCTATTAACTTCTTGAGCAAATAGGTTTGAGACAATTACTGCCGCAAATAAAGAGAAAACTATTATTATTTTAATTTTTCTAAACATATTCTAAAATTGAAAATAAATAAATGGTTGCAAATCAGCTGATTGTACTTGCGTAACTAACCAAATGACAAGAGTAAAAATAATTGCTTGAACAAATATATTCATTTTTGAGAACCCATCTGTAACTTTATCTCCTAATGAACTTGGTAGAAAGTGAAATAAGAAACCTAATACTAGAAGTATAAATGTAGGAGTAAACCCTTCTATAAACTGAATAAACACTGCAGGCTTAAAGAAAAAGAGAATTTGATTTATAACATCTAGTGCAGATGTAAAATCACTTGCTCTAAAGAAAATAAATGAGAACGCAACTAAGTTGAAAGTAATAAATATCTGTATAGCACCTAATATTTTAGAATTAGTTAGATTATATTTATTATAAAATTTTCTTTTAGGTCCTTGTACTAATATACCAACTGCCATATAAAGACCATGTATTAATCCCCAAACTAAAAATGCCCAACTTGCACCGTGCCAAAAACCTACTAAAACAAAGGTGATAACTAAGGCAGTAATATTTCCAGCTTTTCTCCAGTCACGAAGAGTCATTTGAAGTGGGCGAAAAACATAATCTAATAACCAACTTGAAAGTGATATATGCCATCTCCTCCAAAAATCTGAAATACTCTTAGCTTTAAATGGATAATTAAAATTCTCCATAAGCTTAAATCCAAGCAGCAAAGCTATTCCAATAGCTATATCAGAGTACCCAGAGAAATCACAATACAATTGCAAAGCATAACCATAAACTGCTAGTAAATTTTCAACCCCAGTAAATCTGATTGGGGAATCAAAAACTCTATCAACAAAATTTAGACTAATGTAATCTGCAATCATAATTTTTTTAACAAGCCCCATCATTATTAACATTAAACACATTGCAATTTCTTTTCGTGAAAGGGAATATGCTCTATTAATCTGAGGTAAAAAATTAATTGCCCTATCTATTGGGCCAGATAGTATATTCGGAAAAAATGTAACAAATATAAAATAATCTCTGAAACTTTCTGTTGGCTCCATTGCCTCCAAGTAAATATCTAGAATATAACTCAATGATTTAAATGTGTAAAATGAAATACCCAGTGGTAAAATAATATCTAATAATTCAAACTCTCCAACATTAATATCATTCATAAGTTGGATAAAGAAATTGGAGTATTTAAAATAGACTAAAAGTCCTAGGTTAAAAAGTAGAGTCAACAAAAGATAATTGCGTTTTTTACTTGCACTTTTGGAGGCACCCATCCATTTTCCAAAATAAAAATTTAGAATTGCATTTAAGATGAGAAGCAAGAGAAACAAACCACCAGCCATATAATAGAAGTAGAGTGAAAAAACAATTAACACCAAATTTCTGGCATCATTTGATTTAGCAAACATTCTATAAAATACTAGTAACGCAAAAAAGAGAAAGAGAAATAATGAAGACCCAAAAAGAAGTGGATCAATTGGGTCGAACATTAAAAGATCAGGGAGTTTACTAAAATCTATTCCGAACATTGTAACCTATAATTTAATCAGAAACTTTTGAATCAACGAGACTTTGTAAAGCCCCTACATTATTACACTTAAGAACTTCAAGTCCTTTAAAACGAACTCCATAGTCCTTCTCAATTGCCACAATAATATTAGCATGATTTAAAGAATCCCATCCTGGAACTTCAGGGGCTTGGGTTTCAGCGTTAATCTCAATTGTTGAAGGATCAAGATATAACTCATCACAAATTATTTTTTTTAATCTATCGCTTATCATTTTTTACTCCAAATTTTATCATCCGTTTTACTTATTATTCTTTGTCTATTTGCTTTTCTACTTGGCTTACCAGATGAACTCTTAATTAACCAACGTGGTGGAGCAATATAAAGACTATGTATATTTACATTTACTTCCATTCCAGCACGTAATATTGCTATTCTTAATTTATCAAAATCACTCTCTGATTCCAATTTAGTTTCAACAACAACACTAACTTGTTCAGTTCCAAGTTCTGGATCATCTTCTCCAAATGCAATAACTCTTCCTGGAATAACATTTTCAACTTTACTCACAATATCTTCAATATCTTCTGGATAAATATTATTACCAGCAACAATTATAATATCTTTCTGACGTCCAATAACATAGAGGTCTTCATCATATATAAATCCAATATCTCCTGTAAAGTACCATCCATCTTCATCTAAAACTTCTACAGTCTTTTCTGGATAGTTGCGATAACCTGAAAACATTGAAACAGATTTTACAACTATTTCGCCAACGGCAAGACCCGAAAGCTCATTTCTAAATTCATCAACTATTTTAACAGAACAATCATCAATTAATTTTCCAGATGACACACATACTCTTACCTTAGTTTCAGTATCAGTAAGTAACACAGTTCCACTTGCTAATGCCTCTCTATCCACAGATAGTTCTTTTGCCTGCTCACCAGCTGTTGTTTGAGAAACCGATAGTGTAGTTTCTGCCATTCCATACATTGCGGCAAGAGCGTTTTTCTTAAACCCAAATTTTTGAAAACTATCATAGAATTTTTTATGACTTTCTGCCCTAACAGGCTCACTACAATTAATAACCATCCTTAAACTTTCTAATGAAAGGTCTTCCATTTCTTCCTCAGAAAGTTTGTCAGCTAATAAATTGTATGCAAAATTTGGAAGCCAGGTTAACGTAGCTTTCTCTTCAGAAGTAGCCATAAAAAGCAATACTGGTGCAAGAATCCACTCAAACGGATCTATTTGAATAAATGGAATACCTGATGCTAAAGGTAAATGAAATGCTGCAATTAATCCCATATCATGGTAAAGAGGTAACCAACTTACAATTTTATCCTCTTTAGTAAGTTTTAGTGATTTTCCTAAATTTTCAACATGTTTAAGAATTGCCTCGTGCGAAAGAACAACAGGTTTTTGCAAACCAGTTGTGCCTGAAGAATGTTGAAGTAGCATTGGTTCTTCTGGTTTTATATTAGCCCTAATATCACTGAGCTCTTGCATACTTACTGAATCAATATCCCTCTCTAAATCCCATTCAAGTGGAAAAAACAATTCATTGACCGTAGTTAATTTATTCTCAACAAAAGGAAGAATCATCTCCTCAAGTGCAGTCTCAGTAAAAATCCAATCCAGACCTGAACGTTGTGCCATACCTTTCAAACCTTGTCGAAACTTCTCTGGATGCAACCGTGGGTTAGGGTAAGCTAATACAGATGGTAATGCCCCTATACCAGTAATTCCCAAATATAAAGGATAGAAATATGGATCGTGTCTAATAATTAATGCACAAACATCTCCCTTTTGCACTCCAATATTTTTTAAATATATTGAGAATTTATTTGCTGTTTCTAGCAATGAAGAATACGTCCATCTAATTGGTTCTTCAACTGCTAGCCAATGAATAATAGCTTCTTTATCTGGAGTAGTTTGTGCAAAATACTGCCATCTCTCCCAGAGTGTTTCCCCTTGCAATGATGAAAATTCTATCATAATTATTCTCTTATTTATATTTTTTCATTAATTCGTCAAATATCATTCCTGCTTCCTTCTTAGCGCCAATGTCATTGAAATGTATATAATCCTTAAAAGCTCTTGGTGGATTTGCATTTACCCAGTCTACCATCGAGTTTTCACCACCCATAGCTTCAAATAAATTCCAAAATGCAATATCTGCTTTTTTAGCTATGTTTTTTTGAGCTTTAACTAATTTAAATACTGCCGGGTCTGTAAGAAATTTAGAACCCTTCTTTATACATTTATCGTGAGCACCAACTAAAATGAAACTTGCTCCTGGCATAGCTTTTTTCATTTTTTTAATAATTTTAACCATGTCTTTTTCATATTTAGTAAAAACAGTTTTTCTTCCGCTCAGAATATTCAATCCAAACTCGAGAATTACTAATTTGTAATCCATCTCTTTTTGAAAATCTTTAAGATACTCTGTAGAAATCTTTTTAAGATCAACACCTGAATTACCTCTTAATGCATAGTTGTCTATATATACACCATTTTCACCCTCTAAACTAACTCCATAATATAATGCAGATTCTTTTTTAGGGAAATCAAATTTAATTGACTTGGAACCAGTTTTTTTAATTTCAAGAACTTGTAAACCTTTGCTCTTGGATAGAGATTTAGTAACCGCACTTTTTCCATTCAAAGAATAAGTTACTTTTGAATTACTACCTGCCTCAGAATAAAAAAGTTTTGCAACATCAAATTTTCTAACTGTTTTATATCTGTTATTTGTCTTCATGCTAACCCAACTTCCATCAGCATTAACAAAAACGTGTCCATTTATTCCTAAAGGTAACCTTTTTTTGTTTCTCGATACAGTAGCAGTTGTCCAGTCATCAGAGAAACTAAGATCTGTAGTTTTCCTAAACTTTGAATCGTGCGAAGTTATTGGAATTAATCCTACACCTTGTCCACCAAATTTCTTTTGAAATAATTCTCTAAGATCAGATGAGATTAGATCTCCTTCAAGAGTAGAATCGCCATAGTGAGCAATTCTAACCTGTCTATTTTTTGATTTTTTAAGTGCTTTGAAAAATTTGTCTAATTGTTTCAAGTTTCCATTTAAGTGTCCTCCCCTTACCGGAGAAGGTAAATTATAAATACTAGAAAGTTTATCTATCTCACTCGAAAAAAACTCTGAAAGAATTTTCGTATTAATAATTGCAGCAAAATTGTATCTAGGTTTTTCTTCTAAGACCGAAGTATCATTCTCACTCTCTTCATCATCAAAATATTCGCTATCATCTTCTTCTTCATAATAATCATCTTCAATACTATCATCGTCATAAAAGTCATCCGATCTAATATCACTTAGAAAATCGACTTGCTTAATTTCCAAACCTAAAATCTCTAAACCATCTGGCATATAAGAGTTTGCAATTAGAAGAATGAGAGTTATTCCAAAAACTATTAGTAGATTATTTTTATTTTGGTCTTTCATTTATTAATCCTATTTATTTTATAAACTATACTTACGCAATACTTTATCAACTTCTTTGCCCCAAATCTTAAAACCTTTACCATTCAAATGAATTCCATCATAAGTTAAAGGACTTTTTAGAAAGTAAGAGCGTGACATTTTTTTATTAAGATCGAGATACTCAATATTATTTTTCTTTGAATAATCAACGAGCATGTTATTCAGATTTAGAATCTCCTTGTTTCTACCTTCTGCAGCTTCATTAGTTCGACCAGCATAGAGAACTGATTGAATTACTGGAATAATGTTTTTTCTTTTAAGATTTTCAACAATAGATTTATAATTTTGAAATACAGTATCAGTAGGGATCCAACTAAAGATATCATTAACCCCAATCATGATAAGACATATTTTAGGTTTAACCTTATAAATATAATCCATTCTATTAAGAACACCAGCAGTAATATCACTTGGAATGCCTTGCTCAGAGATTGATGTTCTACTTAATAATTCATTCCAATTTACACCATGAGTTAATGAGTTACCAAGCATTACTATATTAGCTTGTTTTTGCTTGTAAATTTTGTACTTTCCTAACTCCAACTCATAGTTCGGGTTATTTAAATATTGAGGAGTTTCTTGTGCCATTACAGAGATGGCAATAAATATCCCACTCGCCAGAATTAAAAGAGATTTCAAATTCATTCTACTTTCCTATTAAAATAAAAGGCATTTGACTTCAAATATAAGAATTTTGTACATAATATCTTATTTTATTTCTAATTACCTATCAATATAACTATTTGAGACTTACAAGATTATTCCTATTACAATTTTAACTGAAAGGATTATTTAGTAAATTTTTCATTTTTCGATAAAAAAAACCCTTCGAAATAATTTTATACTGCGAAGGGAATAAAAGAGTTTGTAAGAGTTACCAACTTATGCATCATAAATCAGCATATTTCACAAGATTTACGATGGTTCAACAATTCCAAGTTTTTCGAGCAATTGAGGTTTATCTTCAAGAGCAATATGAGCAATAACGACAAAATCTGCGAACCATTCAAATAATAAGTCTGCACCATTATCCCTTTCAATTGTAGCTTGTTGTGCTTCACCTTTCTCTTTTTCTTGAATTGCATTTTGTGTTTCAACCTCTTCAAGAAGTGTTTTGCCAGCTTCAAGTTTTACTTGAGTTATCCCATAGGCTAAAAGTCTGGCCAATACTGTTGAATCAGAAAGTGCATTTAAGTAAAATTGTTTGGCTTGAGATATCCAACCCGAAAGCGATTCTTTTCTTGAACCATTTAGCCCTAATTTTTGATAAATGGCAAAATCATTTTTTAATGCCACACGCGATATTTTAACAAAACGCATATATTCTTTGTCTGCATTTGTCCGTATTGTGTTAAGTGCATTTGTTGCTTCATATTGGTCGCCATATTCTTTTTGTTGAATTTGCTGTAATTGATTTACGCTATCCAACAATGTTTTACCCTCTGAAAGCCGTGCATCGTCGTAACAATATTCTGTTAATAGTGTTTTAATTTCCACATCTGAAATTGCATTATCTATTGCAACTTGTGCTGATAGCAATTTCTCGGCTAATGTTCTTTTTGTTTTTGACACTAGATTCTCCCTTTTAGTTGTTGATTAGTTAATTAGCATGAACTTATTATTAAAAGTACATGTCTTTAATAATCTATTTAAAGTTTTAGCATGCTATTTTCAAAACAATTTTTACCATTATTACGCCACTGATTACCAGTGTCAGTAAAAAAACTGGTTTACCGGTTCATATTCCCTTTAAGGGAAAAGAAAACCAGTAAACTGGTTGATTATATATTCTATTATCATACTCTACTTGCTAAAGCAATTGGTTAATGCAATAATATAGACTCTTAAGTAGGGTTTGCTGAAAAACGTTTTCTCGCTATGAATAAAGGCTAATAGTTGCAATA
>CBDUTO010000142.1:0-10607 GCA_965370315.1 uncultured Melioribacteraceae bacterium | reverse complement strand
ATATAAATCCAAATATTTTTAATCAAAATCTATTATATTAAAAACTATCGTATTTATTAAAAATCACGAATAGTTAAGCTATGGCAGAAGAAATAAAAACCAAAAATCTCTGGAAAGACTATAGCAGAGAACTAACAACCAACAAAGATAAAACCCTTGTTGAAATATTAAAAAAGATACCTCTTCTAAGTCAACTTGGAAAACGTGAATTAAAAACTATATCTAAATTTGCATACGAAAGAACCTTTGAAACAAATGAGTTTGTATTTCAAACTGGTCAACCTGGCGCAGCAATGTTTATTATAAAGGAGGGTGAAGTTAAGATTGTAAAGGAAAATTCTGAAGAGGAATATGTTGAGATAATTAAACTCTCTACTGGTGATATATTTGGAGAGCTCGCTTTATTAGATAATTCTCCACGCTCTGCCGGTGCTTTAGTCTCGAAACCTACAATAGCGATAGCAATTTTCAGAGAAGACTTAAATAAATTACTTGAAACTCATCCCGAAATAGGTGGAAAGATCATGATGCACCTTGCAATAATTACTGGGAAGCGACTCAAAGATACAACAAATCAAGTAGTTGAGATGGAAAATGAAATAACCCTATTAAGGAAAAAATTAAATGAAAAATAGCGAACGCTTAAATAGGTCTCGATTTTTTTATTTTACAATGTTTCTTTTCATATTAATAATCTTTGGATATTTATTGGTTGTTTTGCAAGACTTAGTTCTTCCAGTTTTGCTTGGCACACTTGCCGCATATATCTCACTTCCAGGAATAAATTATTTACGCAGAAAAGGAATTCCGAAAGGATTTGCTATTTTAATTTTATTAGGTGCATTTTCTTTTTTGGTTTTCGTACTAGGACAAAAGATTGTATCTGCTATCCCTTCTGATAAAGACGCACTTGAACTTCGTATTCAACTTCAATATAAATTGAATGAAAATTTTCTCACTTTTTTAGGCAAGGATGAATTTTCTAGTGAGGGAAACATTATTGATGACTTAGTTGGTGATGAACTAGATCAGATGATTGAAAGTGTAAACTCATTTTTAGCATTTGATAAAGATGAGGTTCTTGAATTTCAAAGTTATATTGAAAATTCTCAAGTCTCTGATAGAATTTTATTTTTCTATAGCGACAATTTAAAGCATCCAATTCATCCAACACATGAAATAAAAAAGGAAGTAGCAAAAGAGAATTGGTTACTCCCATCAGTTTCAAAAGTAAAATCTACTTCAAGAATTTCAATTTTCTTGAACGCTATTTCCAATTGGATAATTCTCCCATTTGTTTTCATCTTCATACTTATTGATGAAGGGGAAATTAAAAAATTCTTTTTGAGTATTGTTCCAAACAGATATTTTGAAATGACTTTTTCAACTTTTACAAATGTTGATAAAGCGATAGGAAACTATCTTAGGGGTACATTATTACAGTCTTCTTTAGTTGGAATTACTATCTTTTTAGGATTGGTCTTCATTGGTTTCAAAATTCAAGCTGCAATTTTAATTGGTATAGTCGCTGGTATTTCAAATGCAATTCCATTCTTAGGTCCTATTATTGGATTAGGAAGTGGTATTCTTTATGCAATGATAGTTGAAGGAATCGACCCAATACTTCCCTTCATGCCAGATAATCCTTTACTTGGAGTGTTAATTGTTGTACTTACTGCACAGTTTTTAGACAACGCAATTTTTCAACCATTGGTTTTAGGAAAAGCTGTAAATCTCCATCCACTAGTTGTGGTTGTTGGTGTTACTGGTGGTTCTATAGTGGCTGGCTTTTGGGGAATGTTGTTAGCAATTCCTACTATAGTAATTTTTAAAGTTGTAATTTCAAATCTTTATAAGCAAGCAAAAGAGTATTATATAATTTATTAGATTAAAAGAGGAAACATGAAAAGAGTATTAATACTATTATTTTTAATAGTAACGGTAATCACCGTAAGTGGTCAGAACAATAAAACTGGAATTGATGTTAAAGCAGGTTACAGCTCCCCAGCATTTAATTTTAATGATTACTATGAGGGTGGGTTTGGATTGAGCGTAGGTGTTCTTTTTCCATTTTACGACAATGTTCAGTTTTCACTTAATACAGGATTTTATAATTGGGCTTTTGATAATGTAGCGTACAATTTAAAAAAAACAAATGAGAACTATACTGAATTTAATTTTGATGCACCAATAAGAATAATTCCATTTACTTTAGGAATTAAATACTATGCTAGTGATACAAAAGTGCGACCATATTTTTCAGCAGAGTTTGGATTTTTCTACTATACTCAAGAAGCATCTGGCACTTATACTTGGACTGATAAGCCTGGAGTACCTGGGACTACTTACCCTCTCACCCCTTTGAATGACTCTGGCTTTAGAACAATGCTAAATGCTGGTGCTGGTGTCGTGACTCCAATTACTAAGGATTGGGATTTTGATTTTCAAATTAAAATGAATGCGCTCTTTAGTGCACAAACTGTAAGTGGTAATAATAGTGGATCAGTTAAAGGTTCTTCATCAACACTTTACTTTGTTTCATTTGCAGGTGGTATAAATTACTATTTTGAAACTAAATAATTAGTCAATCGAGTTAATAGACAAAATAAATTTTTGAAATTTTAAACTTAAATATGAGAGTTATGAAAAAAACAATAATTATACTTATGCTTCTTACTACCACTTTTTTTGCTCAAAAAGGCGAATATGGATTTACTATTAACGGTGGTCTAAGTTTTCCAACAGGTGATTTTGCAAATTATTACAATGCATCTTTCGGAGGATTTGGTGGTGTGTTCTATAACTTCAGTGAAACTGGACGAGTAACAGCAACAATTGGTTATAATGCTTGGTCTCTCGATCTGGATGCTTTGAATGAAGATGTAAAAAATAATGGAAACTCTGGAAGCTACAATATTGAAGCTCCAATTGATGTAATTCCAATACTAGTAAACGTAAAGTTTTTTCTAAAAACAGAATTGCCTTTCAATCCATATGTACTTCTCGAAGGAGGGGTTTATAAAATTACTAGAGAAGTTTATGGCAAATATATTAGCGAAGATGGAATTTCAAATAACGTAACAAACCGCTCTGAAAACAAAACTGATGGTAGTTTTAATTTAGGAGTAGGTATGGAGTATCCAATTAACGAAATTATCAATTTAGATATTAATGCACGTTATCACTATCTCTTGAGTAAGGATACATATAATCTTGGTGATTATGGTTATGCCGCTAGTTATTCAGCTATTAACTTTATTTCGATTTCTGCTGGTTTAAATATTTTCTTCGAATAGTTTGCTTATGCTTTATTCGCTTGATTTATTTGGTGTTTCGGTTTTTGCAATCTCTGGAGTTATAGCTGCAGGGAAAAAGCAAATGGATCCTATTGGTGTAATTACATTAGGTATTGTTACAGCTTTAGGCGGCGGTACCTTAAGAGACCTCTTGCTTGGCTCAAATCCAGTATTTTGGGTTCAAGATCCAACATATATTATTGTTGCCATTATTGTTAGCATAATTACGCTCATATTTATTAAACGTATCATATTTCCTTTCAAAGTTCTGGTAATTGCTGATGCATTTGGATTAACTCTCTTTGCTCTACTCGGTGTTCAAAAATCAATGTTATTAGGTCACGGAGCTTGGATATCTATTATCATGGGAATTTTAAGTGGTGTTGCTGGTGGAATTACACGCGATGTTCTCAGTAGTGAAATACCACTTATTTTCAGAAAAGAGTTATACGCTACTGTTGCATTATTAACAGGCTCTCTTTTTTATATCACCTGGTTGGTTCAGATACCAACAAGTACTGGAATGGTAATTAGTATAATATTCGGTTTAGGATTGAGACTCTTTGCTCTTAAGAAAAAACTATCTTTACCAAAATTTGATTATCAACGTAAATAGCTATTTCATATTATTTACAACTTTAGCAACTGTTTCAAAGTCCTCCGCAGTATCAACCTCCATACATTTGTAATCTTCAACATCTACAGGATAGATTTTTGATCCACTATCCATTGCATCTTGGAATGCAGCTTCGTAGAATATATTGACCTCTTTATCATCCAAAATTTTTCTATCCAAAATAGTAAATAAACGAAATACTAATTCTTTTGAGAATTTTTCTATTCCAATGGATTCCCCTACTGCATCATTAGGATCCATTGTTTTGCCAATTTCTTTAATACTCCCATCGTCATTTAATAAACACTTAATTTCTTCTTCACTTAGTTTTTCTGATGAGCGTAGAGCAAGGCAATCTGCATAATTTGATGAGAGTAGTTGCCCAATAATTCTGCTATCGAAAACAATATCACTATCCATGAGCAACATTTCATACCCGAGAATTTCACATTTAGCTAACCAGAGAGAATATATGTTATTTGTTGAGTCATATTTTTTGTTATAAATAAAAGTAAAACTAAGATTTGGATAATTCTTAGTTAGAAAATCTTCTATCATTTCTCTCAAAAAGCCAGTAACTACAATAATTTCAGAGATATTATTTTTCACTAAGTTATCTATAGTTCTTTCAAGTATTGACTTATCGCCAACTGTTAATAAACATTTTGGAGTATTGTTAGTAAGTGGTCTTAAACGTGAAGCCACACCAGCAGCAAGTATAACAGCTTTCATTAATTCTCTTCTAATTTTATTTTTTTATTAATTTGAGATTGCACTATGAATAAAGTAAGTGCATATAAATTTCCGACAACAACCAAAGTCCACATAAACAGATCTAATCTGTCAAAAAATGATGCGACAATAATTAGTGTTAATTCGGTAGTTGGTCCAAGGTAAGTCCAGAGATGTAAAATTCTCTTATTCTTTTTTAAGTAATCATCTCTATTATATTTAATAATATGCTCTGCATCCTTATCAGCAGAGGCTTTCATTTGTGCAGCTGAATATTTCAGATAAATCCAAACAACAAATTTTTGAAAATATTTGCCGCTCTGTGCATTTAATTTTTCAGATTCATTTTCAAACTCTTTTAAGTTTTCGCCAAGTGTTGCATCACGGTCAAATGAGTAATCCATAAATTTGTTTCTGTAAAAATCTACAGTTGCTGCATGAACTATGTTGCTTGCACCAGCCAATAGCAATAAGATCCAATAAAACAGAGGGTTATCTGAGTTGTTTGCGAAACCGAAACCAATTCCAATGTAAACAGTTACAGTAACAAAATAATCCGCAATGCCGTCCAGAATTCTACCGAAAAACGTTCCATTCTTTTTGAGGCGTGCAATCATTCCATCACTACAATCTAAAACATCGTATGTTATAAGTAGTATTGCTCCAACTGAAATTGCATAGTGTGTGTTAAAAAAGTAGAAAACACCCCCTATCATTCCAACAATTAAAGCAATTGATGTAATTTGATTTGGAGTTAGGTTTGTTTTATAAACAGCTTTTACAAACAGAAATGCAAGTGGACGATAAAAAATTAAGTCTAATAATTCTTCAACCTCAATTAGTTTTAACGAGGTTTTATATTCTTTGAACCAGCTCATAAATTATAAAGACCTATAGAATTCAGTTATAGCATCAATCACTTTTCTGTTTTGCTCTTTTGTACCAATAGTAATACGCATATGTGAATTAACAATTTCTTCATCCATGAATTTTATTATTAGTCCTTTTCCAACAAGAAACTCTTTTAGCAATGCCATTGAATCTTTTTCAATTTTCACCAATACAAAATTGGCATCTGATTTAAACACTTTTACATTTTCAATTTTATTAAGCTCTGTAAAATAGAGGTCTCTATCACTTCCCATTTTTTCAGCAATATCATTATAGTAATCTGAGGAATCCATCGCTGCAAGAGCAATTTTCTCTGAAATTCTATTATATCCAAGATAACGGTTCGATATTTTTTTAATCTGATTTAGCTCTTCGCCAATAATAGCATAACCAATTCTAATTCCTGCTAAAGCATATAATTTCGAAAATGTTCTGATAATAATAAGATTAGAATATTTATTAACAAGTTCAGTAGCCTTTGCGTTGTTACTGCTAAACCAATAAGCTTCATCTAGCACCACAACTGATTTACTCATTCTATCTAGAACATATGCTAGTTGGTCATCTGAGATAGAATTACCAGTTGGATTGTTTGGTGAAGCAATAAATACTACTTTGGGTTTTTCGATGTTGTATATTTCAAGAAGTTTATCAATATCATATTTGTAGGATTCATCTCCCTCAACGATAGGATACTCACAGCTAATGCTATTTGTTTCGTTTGCAATTTCTTTGTAATACCACCAAGAATGGTCTGGCACCAACAGTTTATCCGTTTTCTCTTCAAGATATATTTGTACAACTTGCTTTAATAAATCTTCCGCACCATACCCTAACAGTACTCTATCTTCTGAAATGTTAAATTCATCCGATAATCTTTTAGATAATGTACTTTTGTATCCATTCTTATAAGCACTAGAATAAATATTAAATAAATCTGGAGTTACTGATTTTACAGCTTCTAAACACTTTGGAGATGGACCATAATTGTTTTCATTTCTATCAAGATAAATTTTTTCCACAGTTAAACCTTTTTATTAATCTATGTTGTTTTTCAATCAGCAAAAATAAGGAATTATTATCTCACAAGGAATGCTAATATCACTAACCATATTCCCATTTATAATACTAAATCAAATCTGTCATGGAGATCATCTTTCTGCGAAACCATCTTTATGAGATTGCTACCTCGTCCTAAGAAATGGACTCCTCGCAATGACAATGAAATTCAAGAATCAGTTGTTGCATTAGACAAGCAACATATCAATTGATGTCCAAAGCAAATAAAAACTAATTCCAAACAGAACAAAACTTAAGCCTCTAATAATCCATTGTAAATATTTAAGTTTAATCTTTGTTCTATATTTAATTAGAAGCTTTGCTAAGATATAGAGCCATAAAAATCCACCAGTAGCTAATGATACTGCATAGATAATACTCAGCAATAATGAATATGATGAATTCTCATTATCCACTGATATTTTAGGTGTATCAGTAAAAGTAGAATCAATTCCATCCAGGGCTTCTCCTGTAATTTCTTGAATTGAAGCCACATTTTCTTGCACTAACATCTCCAATCCACCCGTGTTTAATCCAACAGATGAAGCAAAGGAAAGGACAATAAACGACGATGTTAAAATTCCAAAAAAGAGAGATGGATTTGTTAAATTTATAATTAGCCCTGCCCTTAAACCACCTTTGTTTTCCTCTAAACTACTATTTGTTTTCTCACCAGTTTCTTCAATATTCTGTAACTCAAGTTTGCTCGTAAATATTTTAATTCCAATAAAAAACAGAAAGACAGAACCTACTATTAATAGATAAGGGATAAAATGACTGTAGGAAGAGAAGAAAAGTGTCATTCCATAAACCGCAACAAGAACATAAGCAGCTTCAATAATAGAAGCTCCAATAGCAGTACGTACACAGAACCGTAGCTTTCCTTTTAGTGCATTCGATGTAATTAGAATACTAATTGGACCAGCAATTGGCATTGCAAATATAAACCCAGCTATAAAGCCTATGAATAAAACTGTAATTATACTTTCAAACATATTATTTAACTCAAAATTATGTGAACCGTATATGCAAAGATTACTGCATAAACTTAATCTTTATAATTAATTATATTGGTATTCATATCTTACAATTATTAAGAGATGATGTGCAAATATATTGTATCTATTTTGCAAATCAAATTAACAACGAAAATGAAAGAGGCTATGCAATGATATTTTTCAAAACCCTTAAAAGAATTTTTCTTTTTTCTATTCTATTATTTGTTACACAAACTTACGCTCAAGAGACAATAATTCCACTTACAAAAGGTGGCTGGGTTGGTGGATTGAGCGGTAATGTTAGTTGGGATGAGTATAGTAGTTCAGGTAATGGCTATACCGCAAAAACCGATGGATTTGGATTTTCAGTCAGTTCCAGAAATGGACGTTTTGTTATTAATGATTTAGCTGTAGGTTTCGATATTCAGTGGAGTGAGGATGAACTAATTTATGATAAGTATAATTCAGAATACAAAAGACTTGGTTTTGCTGGATTATGGTTACGATATTATATTCCGTTTTTTGGTACAGGAATGGCAATGTATCCTGAAGTATCTGCTGGCTATGGGAATTATAAATCTGAGACAAGTTTTGATACAATGATTAGTAGCCGTCATGGTAGTTTGTCAGCAGACGGCTTTGCATACAATATAGGACTTGGTGGGGCAATGTTTGTATCTAACAATGTAGCATTTGAAATTACTGGGCGATATCAAGGTGGCACTCTTTTTGGCGAAGACTCCTTTCCACCACTTGATGTTGATGATACTGACATTGAAATTGAACTAGCAAACATAGATGTTTTATTCGGAATTATGATTTATTTGAAATAGAAAACTATTTTAAATATTTTTTAGGATATTCAAAGCCAATAAGTTTTCCACTATCAGAGGCAACATCTTTCCATGAGTTTGCTGTCAGTTCTAACTCAGCCACAGCACAGGTGGGCATATTGTCAATATACTTATCCCCTAATAGATTTGCTAATACAGTGAATGCTGGGTTGTGTCCAAAAACAAGAACTGTATCATTTGCATCATCAATTTTATTTATTATATCTAACAAATTCTGTGTTGTCGCTTCGTAAATTGTAGAATCCTCAACTATATTTTCAATAGAATAATTCAATATAGTTGAAAATATTTTTGATGTTTTCAATGTACGCCGAGCTGTACTTGATATAATTAAATCAGGACTAACATTTTTTGATTTCAATACTTCTGCAATTTTAGGCGCATCTCTTTTACCTCTGTCACTGAGTGGTCTATCATAATCTGAGAGGAGATGATCTTCCCAACTAGATTTTGCATGGCGGATTAAATATAGTCTCTTCATTAAACTGGCTCATATTATTTTATTTTGATAAAACAAATAAAGTATTTTCATTTCTAAGATATAGATAATAATTTTACTTTTCTCATTTTAATGATTTAGTAGGATTATGGAAATATTTGACCAATCAGGAGTTATTCCATTTCGTAAGTATAAAGGTGAAATTGAAGTTCTACTTGTAACAACACGCAAAGGGAATTGGACTATCCCCAAAGGAATTATTGAGGACAACCACACCCCTCAAGAATCGGCACTTAAAGAATCTGTCGAAGAAGCAGGCGTTTGGGGTATTGTTGCAGAAACTATAACAGGTTCCTATAAATATAAAAAATGGGGCGGAATTTGTAGCGTAAAAGTCTATTCCATGGAAGTAACAAAAGTATTTTCCAAATGGGAAGAAGATCATTTTAGAGAACGCCTGTGGGTTTCATTAGAAAAAGCAGAGGAAATGATTAAGAAGAAAAAGTTAGTTAAATTAATTTATAAAGCTTTTGGTAAAAAGACAAAATTGCAAAAAGAGAGAAAGAAGAATGGAAAATAAAATTAGAGTAGTTGTTTTTGATTTAGGAAATGTACTAATCCCTTTTGATTACAATAGATTGATTGTATCACTGAATAAAATTGATGAGGGTCTTGGTGATAGATTTGCTAAAAAGTATTACGATAATTATCACGTTCACAGGCAATATGAAAAATGGGAACTGAGTAATGATGAATTTATTAAAATTATGACTGAGTGGACTGAGAATAAAATTCCAGAAGAAGAATTAAAAAATATTTATGCTGATTTATTTGTTGAAAATATTGACACAACAGCACTCCTTCCAAAATTGAAAGAGAATTATAAACTTGTACTTTTATCAAACACAAATTTTATTCATCAAAAATATGGATGGGAAAAATATGATTTTCTAAAACACTTCGATAAGTTAATACTATCTCACGAAGTTGGTGCAATTAAGCCAGAAGAGAAAATCTATAGAGCTGTAGAGGCTTTTACAAATGAACCCTCTGCAAGCCATATCTTTATTGATGATATAGCTGAGTATGTAGAAGGTGCAAAGAAGTGTGGCTGGGATGGGATTCAGTTTAAATCTCACAAACAGCTTGTTGATGATTTAATAGTTAGGGGAATTTGTAATTAGTAAGTCATTGCGAGTAGTCCTTTTTCGGGACTACGTGGCAATCTCCTACAGATTGCTTCGCAAAATCAGCTCGCAATGACAAGAGACCTACTCTTTAATCCACTCACCCCAAATTTCCTCATCAACTCCAAGAGTAGCTTTATTGCCATTTCTTACAATTGGTGTTTTCAACAATTGTGAATCAGTAAGTAGTTCCTCTTCAATATTGAACACCATAAATTCTAAACCACGCTTTTTATATTGCTTGCTATCCTTATTCAACAATTCTTCAGAATCATAAACTCTGCAAATATTATCCAACTCTCCTTTGCTCAATCCTTTTTCTGCTAGGTCTTTGAAGTGGAAATTAATTCTACGTTCCTTAAAAAAGCGTTGCGCTTTTTTAGTTCCATTACATTTTTTTGTGCCAATAATTTGAATATTCATTTTTTCTCAGTAAATAATTTTGAAACCTTCACCATGTATATTAATAATTTCTATTGACTTATCCTCAATAAAATGATTTCTCAATTTGCTGATATAAACATCCATGCTTCTT
>CBDUTO010000141.1:0-10828 GCA_965370315.1 uncultured Melioribacteraceae bacterium | reverse complement strand
ATTGCAACTATTAGCCTTTATTCATAGCGAGAAAACGTTTTTCAGCAAACCCTAACTACATAGTTGAGAAGCAATTCCAACATATTGCTTCATCTCATAAAACGGGATTCGTATTAACGACATTTTTTTGTGACAACACACTGGTGATATGCTTTATGATTACCAAAGTAGAGACGTTGCGAGCAACGTCAATTATCGAATCATAGCTTTGTTGATGTAGCACGCTACATCTCTACAGTCGGCAATTTTAATTTAATTTTCCTATTTTTGACTTTCATTTATTAAAGAGATAATAATGCTCTACGTTGTTGCAACACCAATTGGAAATCTAAAAGATATTACTCTTAGAGCTTTAGAAACATTGAGCGAAGTTGATTTCATTCTTTGTGAAGATACAAGAACGTCTGGAATATTATTAAAGCACTACGACATACATAAAGAATTGGTCTCCTTTAATGCAAGAATGGAAGAGAAAAAAATTGATGCAGTTATTAAGCGTATCAAAATGGGTGATTCCTGTGCCCTTATCTCGGATGCTGGAACACCAGCAATTTCGGATCCTGGAGTTAGATTGGTAAATGCTGCACAGAAAAATGGAATTGAGGTTGTAGGAATTCCAGGAGCAAATGCTGCAATTTTGGCTTTATCTATTGCTGGATTACCTACAGACTCATTTGTGTTCGAGGGATTCTTACCACAAAAGAAAGGTCGCCAAAAACAACTAAAAATGTTAACGGAAGAAGAAAGAACAATAGTCCTTTACGAATCGATGTATAGAATTGAAAAATTGATAAATGAATTGAATGAATATATGCCCAATCGAATAATTGCAATTGGACGAGAGTTAACCAAAAAGTTTGAAGAACTCTGGCGTGGTAAACCAATTGAGATTTTAGAGTCGCTATCGGAACACAAATTAAAGGGTGAATTTGTTGTAATTATTGCACCCAAAAATTGGGTGTAATTAAATAGTCGTCATTGCAAGGAGTCCTCTTTGGGACGACGTGGCAATCTTTTGGAGTTATTTTAAATTTATACAATGCAAAATTCTACAGATTGCTTCACCCCATAAAACGGGATTCGCAATGACAAAAATTATTAAACTTTTCTTTTGATTCTTCTCTTCAAAAATTTCTCAAATTCTACTTCTGAATAACAATTAATTACTTCATTTTTTTGGATTCCACCTTTGCGTGCAATGTTAATTCCAAAGCGAGTTTCATCAATTCCTTTTACGGAATGTGCATCAGGATTTATTGCAAATTTGCATCCAAGTTCTCTTGCGTAATAGATATTTCTCCAATCTAAATCCAAGCGATGTGGCGATGCATTTATTTCAATTGCTACATCATTTGCTACACAAGCTTCTATCATTTTTTTAACATCAAGTTTGTATGAATCTCTTGCAAGCAATAATCTACCAGTTGGATGCCCCAAAATATCCGTGTGTGGATTCTCAATTGCTTTGATAATTCGTGCAGTCATTTCATCTTCAGGAAGTCCAAAAATTGAGTGTACCGAAGCTACAATAAAATCAAAATTTTTCATAAATTCATCCGAATAATCCAAGCTTCCATCTTTCAAAATATCAGATTCAATGCCATGATAAATTTTAATACCTAATTCATTTGAAACAGAATTTATCTCTTCCTTCTGTTTTAAGACTCTCTCTTCAGTTAAACCATTTGCATAAAATGCCGACTTACTATGGTCGCAAACTGCAAGGTATTTGTATCCAAATTCTAATGCTCCTTTTGCCATCTCAAGAAGTGTATTTGCTCCATCAGATTGTGTTGTATGAAAGTGGAGCATACCATTAAAATCATCTTTTACTAGATTTGAATTTTCTCTAAGATGCTCCGGAGCATTCCAATATTCTTGCTCCCTCATTTCTGGAATTACAAATGAAATATTCTTCGACTCAAATAATAGCTCCTCACTTCCAAAATTACTATGCTCCATTTCACCAAAGGCTTCTAAAAACTCTACAGAACCTGTTGTCACAAAAAGGTTAGAAATATAGCTCTCTCTATCAGCTAAAATCAAATGAATTGGAACATTTGCTCCCATTTCTACTTGTACTATTTTGCTTGACTTAACATCATCTAACTCATTGTATTTATACAAGTTAATCAATTCTGACTTAAAGTCTTCTCTATTACTAACAGAGCAAATTATCTCTATTTTAGAAATTACTTCCATTTTGCGTCTTAATTCACCAGTAAATTCTACTTTTAAGCAAGATTCAAACTCTGAAATTTGATCTACTATTTGTGCTCCCAAATGCTCCGCTCTATTATAACGCATAAATAGTTTGTTTTTACTCTGTTTTTCGATCTCTTCAAGTATTGAATATTCTGACTTTACAGTAAAGCCTTTCACTTCCGAGAGCTTATTGCTTAAGCAAACTTCTGCTAACTCGTTTATATTTTTTACTCCTAGAGTTTCATGAATTAGCTTAACTTTCTTAACTCCTAATCCTCTTATTTGGAGTATATCAATTATTCCTTCATGAATGCTCCCACTTAATTCTTCAAATTCTTTTACTACTCCATTATCAGATAGCTCATAAAGAAACGCTTGAATTCCTTTTCCAATTCCTTTAATATTTGTAATGCTCCCATCTTGGAGCATAGTCTCAATATCCTCTTCTACCCTTCTAAAGTATTTGCTGCTCCTCTAAAGGCATTTATTTTAAACCTATTTGCTCCGCTAAATTCCATTAAATCTGCAAATATATTTAGCTGTTTTATTGCTTCTTTTTTGAATGACATAGCTGCTCAGATTGTTAGATAAAAGATTTGAGATGTGAGGAATAGTTTTCAATTTTCACGATCTTGATAAACCAAAATTACAAAGTTCAAGTATTAAAAGATAAATAAAAAAACAAAAATCAATTTCAAAACTAAGGATGAAAGCATTTGATTTTTGACTACTTGATGTTTGAAATTTATTTGATTTTTATTATTTGCCTATTGTTATTTTCAATCAAATATTCCACCAATATTATTGATAGGAGACTAACAATAGCTCTCGCAATTTGAACTTTACAAGAGCCTAATACTCTCGCTCAAAATTAAATAGGTTGGCAATGCTCCTAATAAAAATCCAAAAAAGACTTGCATTGGTGTATGAACTTTAAGAGTTAATCTTGCCCATCCAACAATTATTGGAATGAGTATTAAATAGAATACATCCGATTGAAAGAGAAAGAAAAACGTTGCGAAAGGAATTCCAACACCAATTAAATGAGCACTTATTTTCCAGTATAAATTTATAATTACCATTGCGATTTGGATAATAATATACGAGAACCAAAGTGCAATTATTAGTGGATGTAGTTCAAATATAAATGCCAAAATGAGGGCATTAATTGCAAGTCCAATTCCTATTAAATAAGGAAGAGTTCTCTCCCCTTTTATGGTAGCATCGTCGTTAATTATTTTTCCCTTTTTACGCAAAAAAACAAACACCGAGATTGGGAGTATTACCCCAAATATTGCAGCAATAATTAATGTAAGAAACCGTAAATAGTTGTCGATATAAATTTGATTTGAAAGAATTAAAAATATAATAAATAGATTGAATGGTGGAACAAATAGATAGGATATTATTTTTGCTATTTTATGTTTCATAATTTTATAACTCCATTGTCATTGCGAGCTTCTTTTGCGAAGCAATCTGTGAGAGATTGTCACGTCATTCAAAAAACAAACTCCTCACATTGACAAATCAAGCAAAGTCATTGCGAGCGTCTTTTTGCGAAGCAATCTGTTGTAGATTGCCACGTCATTCAAAAACCGAACTCCTCGCAATGACGGTTACTTAATAATCAATCAGAGGAATCTTAATCTCTATCCTCAGAATAATTATTTAACTCTTCCAAATACTTCAGCAATATCTCTTCTACTGGAGAATATTCAATATATTTCATTAATTCTTGACGCACTTTGGATGAACCGTATAATCCTTTCAAATATCCTGTATAGTATTTTCGGAATGGAATTACCGCTTGCCGTTCTTCATCCTTATATTCAATTTCATATTTAAGGTGCTTCAAAGCCATTTTAATTCTATCATCGGCAGTTAATGCTGGATGCTTCACCCCTTTTTCCATTAGGTATTTTGATTCTTGAAAAATCCAAGGATGATTAATTGCTCCACGAGCAATCATTACTCCATCTGCTCCAGTTTCATCAAATGCACGTTTTGTATCTTCTGCTGTAAAAACTCCACCATTTAATACAACTGGAATATCTACAACATCCATAATTTTAGGAATATAGGACCAATCAGGCTCTCCGGCATGACCTTGGCGACTGTGGCGACAATGGATTGTCAATTGCCTTGCACCAACGTCTTCCAAGCGTTTTGCAATTTCACAAATCATAATTGAATCTGCATCCCATCCAATACGAGTTTTTACTGTAACTGGAATATCAACAGCATCCACAATTGCTTTGACCATTGCTTGCATATAGACCGGATCTTTGAGCAAGCCAGAGCCAGCGCCACGCTTCACGACCTTTTTAACCCAGCAGCCAGCATTGATATCAATAATATCAGGATTAAGTTCCTGAGCCATTTTAGCAGCTCCAACCATTGCATCAATTTCTGATCCGTAAATTTGAATTCCAACAGGACGTTCTTCTTCACGGATTTCCATTTTAAGAGCAGTTTTTTTATTGTTTCTGATTAATCCATCAGAATTAACAAACTCGGTGTAAACAATATCTGCACCCATTTCTTTGCACAACTTTCTGAAACCGAGTCCGGTAACATCCTCCATTGGGGCAAGAAGTAATGGTTTTTCAAATTCTATATTATCTATTTTAAACATTTAATTTTTCCTATTATAAGTCATTGCGAGCATCTTTTTGCGAAGCAATCTGTTGTAGATTGCCACGTCGTTCAAAAAACGAACTCCTCGCAATGACTTATTTTTGCTGTCATTGCGAGCGTTTTTGGCGAAGCAATCTATAAAAGCCACTTCATATTAGCAATAAAAACTATTTAAAATAATTCATCTGCTAAATCACTCCAATTAGAATTCATTGAATTTATTAATTCTTCTTTTTTCTTTCTCGAACCAGCTTTAATCTGTTTTTCTCTTTGAATTGCTTTTGCAATATCTTGTATTACTTCGTAATAAACTAATTTATCTAAATTGTATTTCTTACTAAAACCATCAGCAAGATGATTCTTATGCTCATTAATCCTTTTAGGTAAATTTGATGTAACTCCAGTATAAAGAACTGTATTATTTTTATTGGTTAAAATGTATAAGTATCCTTCTTTCTTCATAAAAAGAACTGTTACCTTAAGAGTTAAACAATTTATTACAGATTGCTTTGTCGTAAAAAACACTCCTCGCAATGACTGTTCATGTCAAGTCATTGCAAAGCGGTTTTTGCTGAAGCAATCTGACAAAGTGACTTCGCTTTCAATTTCCTTTTAATTTCATCAGATTGCTACGTCGTAAAAGCACTCCTCGCAATGACATTTTAAATTCATTTTATGGTAAAAAAAATTACTTATAATAATTTATCTAAAACTTTCAAAAACTGTGTTGGTGTTAATGGTTTGATGATGCTCTTTTTATAGTGCTTTATATTTCTGGTAATTATATAGTTAGCGTTACACTCAATTGCAGATGAAATTTGAAGTGCATCTTCAAAATCTGGGACATCCATTTTGACAGCATTAACCGCACTATCAGTATTTGTATTTGCAACTTGAATAAACTCCAATAAATCGCTGAGAAACTCCTTTGCACTTCCCTTTTGGGACGCAGATGAAGTTAAGTAATAAAGATTTGAAAGAGAATGCCATGCAATAAATCCATTTATTTTCTTATCCTCTGCCAAATCTATAATTTTCATTGAATCTTCAAAAAAATCAATTCTCTTTAAAGCTACATCTAACAAAATATCAGTATCAATTAATAGAATCATAATTGGTATCTATTTTTTAAGTAATCAGCTCTGCTGCTTTGCTTATCATTCAAAGCAAGTTTTCCTAACCATTTATTGCTGAAACTACTTTTTTCTTCCTCAAGAGCTTTTGCTAAAAGTTCTTCCACAACTTGCGAAACTGACTTTCCTTGCTTTTTGGCAAATAGCTTTGAACGAGGGATTAATTTTGAATTGATTGTAAGATTTAATTTGGTTTTCATTGCATTCTCATATAATACGTATTTAGATATTATATATACGTATTTACAAATTAAATTTCAAGCAAAAAGACGGCTCACCGAGTCGTCTTTGCGAGCTTCTTTTTGTGAAGCAATTTGTTGTGGATTGCCACGTCGTTCAAAAAACGAACTCCTCGCAATGACGGTGTGAATTCAGTCATTGCAAAGCGGGTTTTGCTGAATCAATCTGACAAAGAGATTTCACTTTCTATTTCCTTTTAATTTCATCAGATTGCCGCTTCGTAAAAGCACTCCTCGCAATGACAGTTGTGCTTTTTTCTAATACAAAAGACGACTCAGCGAGTCGTCTCTACAATTTATTTCTTTGTGCCTTTTGCCTTTCTAGTTTTCTTTTAAATCTAATTTATATCCAATTTCTTGCTTTTGAAGAGATAAATTGTCATTAATATTGTAACAAAAGCGAATATTCCACCAGTTACAAATGGTGCTTCGTATCCAAGTGCTTGGAATGCAAATCCACCCCAAAGTGGGCCTAAAACACGTGCAAGTGCAGCTATCGATTGATTGAATCCGAGAATTGCTCCTTGCCTATCTTCTGGTGAATATTTAGAGACCAAGCTGATAAGAGTAGGTTGCAAAGTTCCGGTACCTATTGCAAGAACAACTGATATTAGAGCCACTCCTGTAAAATTTGAGCCATATGGAAGCAATCCTAAACCAAACATTAGGAAAACCAATCCAACAATAATTATTGTTTTTTCACTCCACATTGTGGAGAATCTTTTAATCAGTCCACCTTGAATAATTGTACTTACAATTCCGATAATTCCAAAAAGATAACCGTTTTCTCTATTTGTAAATCCATAATATTTTTGTCCTAGCAAAGCAAAAGTTCCATAAATATTTGCCACAGAAAAAATAATTATAAAAAATAGAAAGATGAATATTCCTACATTTGGTAATTTTAGAATACTCTTAAAATCATCAATTTTAAATAACGATATGGAAAAATTATCCATTGGCTTCTTCTCTTTTAGAGATTCTGGAAGGAATATAAGAGCAAAAAGAAATGCTAAAACCGAAAAACCAGCTGATGCAAATCCAACATACTCATAGCCATACTCAGAAAGGAATCCTCCCATAACAGGGCCAAATACAAAACCAAGACCGAAAGCAGCACCAATCATTCCCATTCCTTTGGCTCTGTTGCTTTTGTCGGTAATGTCAGCAATATACGCCTGAGCAGCACCAATGTTACTTCCACCAATTCCACCTAAAAATCTTGATAAAACAAGAATTAAAAATGTAGTGGAAAATGAAAAGACAATGTAGGACAATGAAGTTATTAGAAGTGTTACCAAAATTACAGGTCGTCGCCCAACTCTGTCAGAGAATCTTCCAATTATTGGATTAAATAGAAACTGCGTTAATGAATAAACAGCTATTATTACTCCAATTCCAAAATCGGAAATTCCAATCTCGCCACTTGCAAATGTTGGAAGAATTGGAATTAGAATTCCAAAACCAAGTAAATCTATAAATACTGTAAAAAATATTATTGTTAAAGCTTTTTTGTTTTGCATAATTACTCTTATTTCCATGTCATTACGAGGAGTCTGTTTTTTACGACGAAGTAATCTTTTACAGATTGCTTCATCCCACAAAACATGATTCGCAATGACACTATATAATACTATGTTTTAAAATTTATCCGAAGTGCAAATATAGGAAAATATAGTTATTAGTTTTAAATAGTTAGTCTCTAACGTTTAATTGTAAATCCCTTAATAGAGTTGACTTGAACTGCTCCCCTAAACGTACATTTAGTTAAGCTAACTATTTTAAAATATAATAATTCAAAATTAAAGGGGGCATTTTATTTAGATAAGAGTGTCACCTCCTTCTGTTGTAAAAACCTTCAATAAATTGAAAGATACTAGATTTAACATCATCTCTTGCTTTATATCTTTCCCACGTATATATTAAATAGTTTCGTGGTTTTTAAGTGAGTTTCTAAAATAAAGAGCTGCATATTTACTTCCTATATCTGAATGAAAAATCAAACCAGCTTCTGGTTTTCTCTCTATTACTGCTTGTTCCATAGCATTTATAATAGCTGGCTTGCATTCTTGTATTCATTGACCATCCACCTACTTTTCTAGAATACAAATCCAATCACTCTGCTAAGTATAGCCATCCTCTATAAATGCTAAGAGTGGTTTAATATAGTTTGGGTTAGAATTTAAGATGTATTTCTTGGAAAAGCTAAAATTGTTGGAACAAATAAATTGATGGAATGTTAGACGGAAATAAAATTGGGATATCAAACCAAAGTAATTTACGGAAACAACAACTTATGATAGCTTTACAGAAAGAGATAAGATTGTTAGAAAGAAATATCTGTCGGGTTAAATATAAGTGGTACACTTTAAGACTAAATATAAATCAATAGAAAAACACTACATATTACTCTTTCAATAATAAACAACCACTTTAGGTTACTAAAGAACTGGTTATTTTTTAAGGAAAATAAAATTGTTTTAATCTTTCTTTTTGTCTTTCTATTTTTAACTATTCCCTCTTTTAGTGTTTATTTTGGCGAGCAATCAAGCCTAAATTCTCAAATGTTTAGTATTGTTTTTACTCTAATTCTTCCAGTTTTTATTGCAAGTAAATATTTAGTCTTTATTACAAAAGAAGATAGTTTGCTTTTGGTAATGTTTGACAAAAAAGATTTATTTACATCCAAACAATTACTTCTAACAATTAATACTTTATCAGTTTTTTCAATGACATTATTATTTGGAATTATTCCTCACTTTGGGGAAGTACATTTTCTATTAATAATATTTCTAGAAGTACTACTTTTGTTAATTTTTAGTCTCTTGCTTCCCTATTTTACGTTGAAAATAAACTTTGACTTTAATGTTTCAAAAAGCACTCGTTTTTGGAATTCACGATTATCAAACAGTAGCTTATTTCCAGTTCGTGGAGTTTTATTGCGAGAATTCCTTAGTCTTTGGAGAGAGAACAAAATATCCATATTTAGAATAATCTTAAATGCAAGTTTAATTAACATAGTATTAATGCTTTTTATTGTGAACAATGGGAAAACAGACTTCTTTGTGTGGGCAATACTATTGCAGAATTTCATCTTTTTAACATTTATTATCAATTATTCTACATCAAACAATATAAAATTAATTGAATCTATGCCTTGCAAAGAATTCTATATTTTGAAAGGTGAATTTGTTTTTTGGCTCATTCTTTTTCTTGCATACTTTTCATTTGTTGTCATAGTGTATAGCCTCTTATTATCTCAAATAGCATTTCTTCCAATAGCGATATCAATTATATTATTTGTTGTTTTGCTTTGGTATGTATTACTTGTAAGACTCGCATATGCGGAAGAGGAACTAACAAGAACTTTAATTTATTTTCTGATGTTTATTCCAATTACAATACCCTTTTATATTTATAATAGTTACAGAAGACTTAAATGCTAAAAATTAGAAACCTTAAGAAATCATACGAAGAATTAGACGTATTAGAGAATGTAAACTTTGAAATTCCAAAAGGCGAATTACTTGGAATTATTGGCTCCAATGGTGCTGGTAAAACGACATTGCTAAAATCAATAATGTCTAATTTAGATTTTGATGGAGAGATACTCATTGATGGAATATCCAATAATGAATTTATTGATAAATATCGTGACGACATATTATTTTTGCCCGACAAAGTTTTTACATATTCATTTTTAACAGGTATTGAATTTATAAAATTCATTTTAGATATGAAGAAAATTCCTTTTGCTGAAGTCTCTAAAAATGTTGATTTGCTTTTCCAACTCTTTAATTTAGATGACCGTTTAGACTCATTGATAAGAGACTATTCACACGGAATGAAACGAAAAATTGCGTTAATATCGATGCTTGTTCAATCTCCGAAAATTCTTTTATTGGATGAGCCCGTATCTGGACTTGACACAATGAGTTTAATTGCTCTAAAAAAGGTTTTAATTTCAATGTCGAAGAATGGGACAACAGTAATTTTTTCAACCCACATTTTAGATTTTGTTGAAAATATGTGTGATTCTATTCTGGTAATTAATGACAAACACGCAACAAGAATTAATGGAATTAAGACAATGGACAAAAAAGAGATAGAAAAGAGATTCCTTAAAATTGTAGGGAATAAAATAGATTCAAAAGTTGAGGAATTGACACTAACTACAGTATAATTTAAAGTGATTTACAATAGTACTGAAAGCAACCGCTTTTTCGTTTAGCGTGTATTATTTAGTTGGGGAAAGTTCTGATGAGTAAGTTTATAAAATGAGTTATGAATGAATTAATAAACAATAATTTATTGAATGGCGTTGACAATTTGCATGCCACAGCTGATTGTTTTAGAAACTTAAAGACTAAAAACCAGATTACTATTCCATTAAATTTGTTGTCGAGAACTCCTTTAGAAGTTAATTGGTTTAAACTTATGAAAGAACATACCCCTAAATCCCCTCTCTAGAGGTGACTTTTACTACTCCTGTCAAAGATCTAGTATTCCCCACCAGAGATTTGGTTTTTATCCTTTCCAACACTTGTTGGAAGCTCCACTTTTTGGTTTTTCCCTCTTCCAACATTTGTTGGAAGTTCCACTTTTTGGTTTTTC
>CBDUTO010000140.1:0-10867 GCA_965370315.1 uncultured Melioribacteraceae bacterium | reverse complement strand
ATTTTTAAAAATGTAGATTTTCCAGTACCATTTCTCCCGACTAGTCAAATTATATCACCTTCATGAATGCTAAGTGATGCGTTATCAAGTATTAATTGTTCTCCGAAACTTAGGGATAGTTCCATTGCTGTAAGTATTACTGGGGTTACGTTCTCTGCCATAAATTTATAATTTTCATTAAAAGAAATAATTATTTTAATTGTGCAATATACAATTTTAAACTTGGTGGTTGCATAGATTAGTAATCTGTGTTACAAATCATTTATTGAAAATTTTTGGAATGAACTATGAGTTGGATTTGTCCAAATTGTGAAAGAGAATTTAGAGGGAAAAATCAGTTTCATTCATGTGAACAATCAACAATAGAACAGCACATTGTTGATAAGCCAGAATTTATCGTAGAGATATTCCACGCACTTCTAGATTTAGTTACCAGTTTTGGAGATGTGGAATTGCTTCCACTTAAAACTGCTATTCAAGTTAAAAGTAACTCCACATTTTTATCAATCTATTTGAAGAAAAACAAAGCCCATTTAGAATTTCAACTTGGATCTGAATCTAAATTGAAGCAAATAACTAGAGCTGTTAGAATTTCTAAACATAGAGTTTTTCACCATGCCGATATTTATTCCATAAAGAAATTGATAGTGATTTTACTATTTTGTTGCTAGAGGCATTTAAAACAATTGTGAAGCAGTAATTCTATAAGAAATAGAATTACAAACCTTTATAATATTTATTCACTTATTGATTAATAAAAAAGAGTGCATTGATATTTACTGAATTATTCCCCAAAAAAATGTTAAATTCGCTCCTTGAAAAATAAATTTAGTGTAAATAAAATAAAGGAATATTATGTCTATTAAAAAAACAGAATTAAAGTCAGGTAATTTTAAAGTCAATTTTAAAATTGAAGCTAAATCTGCAAAGAGTTTTGCAAATGCATCTTTAGTTGGAGATTTTAACAATTGGGATGCTTCAAAAGACCAAATGAAAAAATTGAAAAAGGATGGTTCATTATCAATTCAAAAAACTTTTGAAAGTGGGAAAGAATATCAATTCAAATATGTACTTGATAAAGAGAATTGGATGAACGAACCAGAGTCCGATAAATTAGTTGCAACTCAGTTTACTGATTCTCAAAACTGTGTAGTTATGCTTTAGTATATATTTTGGTTCTACTAAAAAGCCCACTCTTCTGTGGGCTTTGATATTATTACAAAAGACGTTCCAGCGGAACACCTCTACAGTTCTCGCTTATTTTATTAATATCATTTTTTTGCTTTCTACAAAATCCCGACTTTGTATTTTGTAAAAGTATACTCCCGATGATAAATCGTTTGCATTAAACTGAACTTCATAATTGCCAGCACTTTGTTGTTCGTTTACAAGTGTTGCAACTTCTCTACCAAGCATATCATAAACTACAAGTTTTGTGTTTGCCGATTCGTTTTTTATGTTTGGAGGTATTTGATATTTAATAGTTGTACTTGGATTAAATGGATTTGGATAATTTTGTGATAATGAATATTCTGAAATATTACTTTCTGTTTCTTTGATATCTGTAATTGTACTATAAAATATTTCTATTTCTGAGCCACTAAAATCATATAAATTACCAAAAGAATCATTGAAAATAAGGTCGCTATTTCCCATTATCCATTTATCATTCTCCCATCTTTTAGCAATCAACAAATAGAAATTTGATTTTGCATTATAATTGTAAGTTCTCCAAAAATAATTTGTCCATATATTACCATCCCATTCTTCCCATAAATCCGAAATCCTATTACCATTAGAATTATATGTGTCAGTATGCCTTGAAGTATAGAGCCACTTGCTTCCATCCCACCATTCATATAATTGTAAAGTTATGTTACCATTTGAATCATAATTATAAATACTTTTCCCATTATTTATCCACATGTTTTCTTTCCAAATTTCACCAAAATTTGAAATCATGTCTCCATGTGAATTATATGTATAAGTAATACGAATATTATTTTCCCATTGGCTATTATACCAGTTTTGTGATAAATAAGAAGTCTTGTTTTCTTTATCATCAAAAGTAAAAAATCTACAACCACGAAACGTAATTTGATTTTCAAGCCAATGTTCTTCTAAAACACTAATTTTATTTCCATTTTTGTTGTAAGTGGTTACTGTACGTTGATATTTTTCCCATCGATTCACATTCCACTTCTCATGAAAGTAGGATGTTATGTTCCCTTTTAAATCATAAGTAGAAGTTTCTCGCCAACTATTTTCCCATTTATCTACATTCCATACTTCAACAAAATCCGAAGTATTATTACCTTGCGAATCATATATCTCTGCACCACGCAGTTCATTCACCCATTGATTACTATCCCAACTGTCACAAAAATATAATATCATATTCTTATTGGAATAATCTATCTTAGACCGCCAACCATTTGTCCAGTTGTTACCATCCCATTTCTCACCTAAATATTGAGTAATATTTCCATCAGAGTCATATGTCCAAGTACTTTGTCCATCATTAACGAATTGTACTCCATTCCATGATGCATGTGATTTCAAAGTCCTATTTTTCTTTAAATCAAGCGTATAGGTGTATTTTTCTTTCCCACCATTTGCTTCAGTAATTATTGCACTATCAACTATAGAAGTTGATTCAAACTCTTGAGAAAGAATTGTTTTACTAAGAATGTTTTCAAACTTTTCATCCTCAAAAATATTTTTGCTAAAATCTTTTTCAAGTAAAAAAGATGGAGTGAATTTCTCATCCTCAAAAAAGGCATTTAATTTTTTGGGTTGAGAATAAATATTTGAAGTTGTAAATAGAAAAATTATTGCGATTAATAGTTTAATAATTCTGATAGTTGATTTGTTTGCAAATGTCATTTGGATACCCTTGTTTTTTTAAGTTACTATACTAGTGCAACAAATGTACCACAAGTATTAGGGGTGAAAACGATTTGTATTATATGTTTTTATTTTAAAAGAGTGGTTAATATTATGCATATGGTGGAAAGAAAGTTTGTTATTTGGAAACCAAATAAATTATATTTGACCAATATAATTAGAGAATTTAGAATGTCACATAATCATACACACAGTCACGATCACCATCATCAAAATGTTGAGGATATTTCTACTACCAGATTGTTTATCACAATGACACTCAACTTTGTTATAACTATAGCTGAATTAATTGGTGGAATTATTTCTGGTTCCCTTGCACTAATTTCTGATGCTCTTCACAACTTCAGTGATGGCATTGCAATAATAATAAGTTACATTGCAATCAGATTAAACAAGAGACCAGTTAACCAGAATTTCACTTTCGGTTTTAAACGAGCTGAAATAATTGCTGCTGTTTTTAATGCATCTGTTTTAATTGGAATTAGTCTCTATCTCTTTATTGAATCATACCACAGGTTTGTTTCTCCAGAGCCAATTGAGGGTGGACTAATGATTATAGTTGCTTCCATTGGATTGTTAGCAAATGTGATTGGAACTCTTCTGCTTCAAAAGGGAGCAAAGGGAAACATGAATATTAGAGCTGCTTATCTACACCTTATGAGTGACGCAGTTTCTAGCGTGGCAGTTATTGTTGGTGGATTGTTTATTTACTTCTACAACATTTATTGGATTGACCCTCTATTGACGGTGTTTATTTCACTTTACATTATTAAAGCCAGTTACACTATTGTAAAAGAAGCAACAATGGTTTTAATGATGGCAGCTCCAGATAACATTTCTATTGAGAATATTGGGAAGGAAATTCTAAGTATAGACGAGATTAGTAATATTCATCATGTTCACCTATGGCGTGTAAATGATAAAGATGTTCATTTTGAAGCCCACATAAATGTTGAAGATATGATGGTAAGTAATACAGATATTATTCTGAGTAAAGTGGAAAAATTGTTAGAGGATAAATTTTATATTCACCACGTTACTCTTCAATTTGAGTGCAATAAATGTGATGATGTTGAGTTGATTAATGGGCATTGAGCAAACATAGAATAGCATGCGGATTGAACAGATCAAACTGATAAGTACGGATTGAAAAAATGTCATTTCGAAATGAGTCCCGATTGGTTTTTTGGGGACGATTGAGAAATCTCAAAGAATTCAAAAGATTTCTCACAAAAAACATGTTCGAAATGGAATACCTTTAACAAGCAGAATAAAAATCACGAAGTAAAATATTTCTCTCTAAATTTAAGAGCAACTCCTACTAAAGCAATTAAAACTGGCACTTCCACCAGAGGTCCAATTACAGCGGCAAATGCCACTCCAGAATTTATTCCGAACATTGCAATAGCTACTGCAATTGCTAATTCGAAATTATTACTTGCAGCAGTAAAAGAAAGGGTGGTTGCTTTAGGATAATTAGCTCCAAACTTTTTGCTTAAAAAGAATGAGACTAAAAACATTACTACAAAGTATATAACTAATGGAATTGCTATTCTAAAAACATCCAAAGGAATTTTAATTATGTGCTCGCCTTTTAGAGAAAACATTACGAAAATTGTAAATAGTAAAGCATAAAGTGTAATAGGAGAAATTTTTGGAATAAAAACTTTATTATACCAATTTAGTCCTTTCTTTTTTAATAGAATAAAACGTGTAATCATTCCAGCAAAAAAAGGAATACCCAAGTATATAAAGACAGATTCAGCAACTTGTCCAATTGTAATATCAATTTCTATTCCTTTTAATCCAAACCAACTTGGTAGAATTGTTAAAAACACGTAAGCATAAAGAGAGAAAAATAGAACTTGAAAGATTGAATTAAAAGCAACTAGTCCCGCAGCATATTCTCGGTCACCGTGAGCTAAGTCATTCCAAACTATTACCATTGCTATGCATCGAGCAAGTCCAATTAATATTAGACCAGCCATATACTCAGGATAATCACCTAAGAATAAGATAGCAAGTGCAAACATTAATATTGGACCAATAACCCAATTCTGGACTAAGGAGAGCGAAAGAATTTTTGTGTCCTTAAAAACATCACCAAGTTCTTCATATTTTACTTTTGCAAGGGGAGGATACATCATTAGTATAAGTCCAATAGCAATGGGAATGTTTGTTGTACCACTATTGAAAGTATTCCAAAAATCTACAATGCTCGGATTAATGTAACCCCACAATACACCAATTAGCATTGCAAGAAATATCCAAAGGGTTAAATATCTATCTAAAAATTTGAGTTTGCTTTTTGATTTCATTTTTTGTGCTTTATCTTTTAATGTGCAAAACCTTGTAGGTCAACTACTAAAATTAAATAATATTGACTCGAAAAAACTTTAAGGTAAGAATTATAGTTTGATTACCTTCAAGTTAATGTTACATAACTAAATCATTCCCCAAAAAGTCAACTGATAGAAAACCAGAGGCATGTCATTGCGAAATGAATTTGCTCTGTGGCGATTAAGAAATTTTTTTGAATTTATAAGATTTCTCACCTGAAAAGATAGGTTCGAAATGACAATGAACTAAAACAGTTTTGGTAGAGCTTAATTAATTGATTTTTCGATACCACTTTCCAAAATCAACTTTAATTTCATCTCTAATTTTTCTGAACTCATTTAATATCTCATCAACAGTTCCAGTTGCATCGGCTGGGTCTTCAAATCCAATGTGAAGTTGCTCCTTCACATTTCCAATAAAAACTGGACAAGTCTCCTTAGCATCACCACAAACTGTAATAACGTAATCGAATGAGTGCTCTAAATATTTATCAACACTTTCCGGTTTGCCATTACTAATGTCAATCCCAATTTCACTCATAACTTCAATTGCATTAGGATTCACAGCATCTGAAGGAACAGTTCCCGCTGAAAAAACTTTCAATTCATTATCGAACGATTTCAAAAAACCTTCAGCCATTTGGCTTCGGCATGAGTTGCCAGTACATAGAATGAGAATATTTTTTTGCATAAAATTGTTTTTTGTTTATAAAATAATTTGTGCAAAGATAGTTTATTTAAAAATAAATATCATATTTGAAATGTGAAGATAGAGTTAAGATTTAGAAGAACTGATAATTATATGATTTCCATTAATTAATTGAAGGGCAATGCCTGAAGTTAATGGAAGTTTATATCTATTTCCATTCTCATTTAATGCAAAGTGTACACGATCGCTAAGCGTAAACTTTTCATTATCCATAGAATTTAATTCACATTTCAAGATTTGGTTCACGGGAATTTTTTTATTTAAAGCAGGAAAACTCTTTATATGCAACATTTTATCTTTAACTTCTAAAGAAAGCATTTTCCTTTTTGAAATTAAATAGATAGTAGAAATGAATAGTATAAAATACCCCACAACAAAAAGAGAAGTTGAAAAACTAGTAAAACTAAGAAAAGTGGAAGAGATAATTTTAGTGGAGATAATAATTAATGCAATTAGTACAATAGAAACCATTGAAAAACTTAGAAAGTAGTTTTGTGAAAAATTATTTGGGGTTACTTTTTTGCTTGGTTTAGTAAAAAATTCAATATCTGAATAGTTGCTAAAATTTTTAGTGATTATAGGGTTTTCACCTATTCTAATTTCATCAGCGAAATCCACTGACTTATTGCCTCTATATTTTTGTAGGTTATTAATACGATCCACTCAATTCGATCAATAAAATTTACTGATAGACAAATAATATAAAGAATTACTTTAATTGTCAAGCCTAAAATGTTACAAAACAATGGTTTGAGTTTCAGAAAATTTTTGCTAAGCTTTTTGTTTCTAATTTTAATCACCCTGATTAACTCAAACAAATATGAAGGAGAATTCCGCAGGAATATCTTTGGCAAAAGAAAAAAAAGTATAAACGCGTTCTTTTGGAAAGCATTTCATATTTAGTTATTATTTAAATCCTATTCTGATTATCTCTTCCAATCTACCATCATTATTGACTAAAGCTAATAAGCATTTCTTAATTGGCGAAACCAATTACTTTATGTAGTTTTATACGTAAAATAATTTTCATTAAATATAAAAAAGGAGTTATAATGTCTCTTGATTTATCAAAATATGGAATTGAAGATGAGGTAGAAATTTTTCACAATCCATCCTACGAACTTTTATACGAGCATGAAACAAATCCCAACTTAGAAGGATACGAAAAAGGGCAAGTCTCAGAACTTAATGCAGTAAATGTTATGACTGGTATTTTTACTGGTCGTTCTCCAAAAGATAAGTTTATTGTTGAAGATGACATAACACGAGATACAATTTGGTGGACATCTGAGAAAGCAAAAAATGATAATAAACCTACAACTCAAGCAGTTTGGACTGACCTGAAAAAATTAGTAGCAAAACAACTTTCTGGTAAAAAACTTTATGTAATGGATACTTTTTCAGGTGCTAATAAAGATTCCCGCTTAAAAGTTCGTTTTATTATGGAAGTTGCATGGCAAGCTCATTTTGTAAAAAATATGTTTATCCGTCCAACCGAAGAGGATTTGGCAAATTATGGTGAACCAGATTTTGTTTCAATGAATGGTTCAAAAACAGTTAATGAAAAGTGGAAAGAACAGGGATTAAATTCTGAGGTTTTTACTGTTTTCAACTTAACTGAAAAAATGCAAGTAATTGGTGGTTCTTGGTACGGTGGCGAAATGAAAAAAGGTATTTTCGCTATGATGAACTATTATCTACCTCTTAATGGAATGGCTGCAATGCACTGTTCTGCTAATGTTGGAAAAGATGGCGATACTGCAATTTTCTTTGGTCTATCTGGAACTGGAAAAACAACTCTTTCAACTGATCCGCATCGTCAATTAATTGGTGATGATGAACATGGTTGGGACGACAATGGCGTTTTTAACTTTGAAGGCGGTTGTTATGCAAAAACTATAAATCTCGATAAAGATTCTGAGCCAGACATATTTCATGCAATTAAAAGAGATGCACTTTTAGAAAATGTAACTCTTGATGCGGATGGCAAAATAGATTTTAACGATGGTTCAACAACACAAAACACCCGTGTTTCATATCCAATTTATCATATTGATAATATAGTTAAGCCTGTTTCAAAAGGTGGACATGCGAATAAAGTAATATTTTTGACAGCTGATGCTTTTGGTGTTATGCCACCAGTTGCCAAGTTAGATCATGAACAAACAAAATATCATTTCCTTTCAGGATTTACAGCAAAATTAGCTGGAACCGAAAGAGGTGTTACAACTCCTCAGCCAACATTTTCAGCTTGTTTTGGTGCTGCTTTCTTATCGCTTCATCCAACAAAATATGGTGAAGAGTTAGTGAAAAAAATGGACGCAAATAATGCACAGGCATACTTAGTAAATACTGGTTGGAACGGAACTGGGAAACGAATTTCAATTAAAGATACTCGTAGAATTATTGATGCAATACTTGATGGTTCAATTGAGAATGCTGAAACAAAAGTTCTTCCAATATTTAATTTAGAAGTTCCCATAGCATTACATGATGTTGACTCCAAAATTCTAGATCCTCGTGATACTTATGCTGATTCATCAGAATGGGATAAAAAAGCTAATGAATTAGCTGAATTATTTATCAATAACTTTGTACAATATACAGACAATGACGAAGGCAAATCGCTTGTAGATGCCGGACCTCAGCTCTAATATTTTAGAGTAAAAACATTAAAGCGAGTCATTGTGACTCGCTTTTTTTATGTCTTATAATACAACATAAATCTCGAAATGAATCGAATCATTCTGGAAAAGCATCAAAAAATGCTCTAAATCAAACAATATGGTTTGGAATGATTTTTGTCTTTTATGGTTTGATAAATTAATAACCAGCAAAGGCAAAAAATTGCTTATTGCATAGAAAGAGAGAACAAAGTGCATAACAGTTTATCCGAGGACCTAAAGGATAATTTATTTATGGACGCACCAGTTGGTATTTTAACTGTAGATGCAGATTTAGTAATTAATTTTGCTAATGAAACATCATTGCAGTTTGAATTAACTAATGCTTCTTCCATTGATGAGCTAATTGACGTTAGTCTTAATTCATTAAATTATTTTCAAAATGAAAAATTGAAAAGTAATTTAAGTGAATTAAAAGATGGAATTCATTTTGAAGTTGAAGTTGCAAACAAGCGTACTTTAGATGGAAATGAAATTACTGTTATAGTAAAAGCTTCTCCTATTTTTGAAGATGAAATTTTCTCGGGTGCAATATTAATTTTTGAAGATTTTAAAGTTCCCCTTGCTCTAAGTCCGAAAAAGATAATTGAAAATGATTTATTTAATACATTTGTAAAATCAATATCCGATTACTTCTTAATAACAGATAAAAGTGGAAAAATCCAATATGCCCCTTCAAACGAAGCTCTAAATCCTCACAATAAAATTTTTAATAAGAAATATAAAAAAATCACTGAAATATTTTCAGGAAAGTATAAGTCTGAAATAGATGAATTATTTTCAGAATCGTTGAGTTTAAAGAAAACCATTTTTTCACAAAATATTTATGATGATGCAAATCCTGAAATCAGCTTTCAATTAACATTCATTCCAATTGTAGAGAAAACAGGAAATGTTAGTTTTGTATTTGTTCTATTTGAAGATGTAACAGAAACTATTACAAAAATAAAAAACCTCGAAAATGAGGCTAGCGAGCTTAGAACATATCAATCTATTTCATCAACAGTATTAGATGCAATAATAGCTTTTGATATAAAGGGAAATATAAATTTTTGGAATCAAGCAGCAACTCGAGTATTTGGATTTTCACGAAGTGAAACATTTGGAAAGTTCATAGGCAATGTTGTTGAAGAATTTAGTAGAAGCTATTTCGAAAAAATAATTAAGAATCTGAAAACAACAAAGTCTTGGGAAACAAAAGTCCATTTTGAATTGCATGGTATTCAGAGAGTAATTTCTATAAAAATGGCATTAACAGAGGATGATGAAAATCCTTCAATTGTTTCTTTGTGTTCAGATATTACAGATCGTGAAAATCTTGAAAAAGCATTACGCCATTCTGAAGAGACATTCAGAAGTATTATTACCAATACAAGTGAATACATTTGTACGTTTTCTTTAGAAGGAATTATTACATATAGTAATCCATATTTTATTAATGAGTTTGGATATTCTGATTTTGAATTGTTCGAAAAAGAGATTGCAAGTTTAATTGATATTGATGAATTAGATGATGGATTTGACTTACACTCAATAATTGAAGAAGAACAAGACGCTATTGAATTAGTTTTAATTAAGAAAAATGGTGAGAAAGTATTTGTGCTTGCTAATTTTACAGCAGTAACTGATCTTCAAGGTAAACCCAAATATTATATTGGCGTTTTTACTGATGTTTCTGAAAAGAAAACAAGCGAGTTGGAACTTCAGTTAGTGCGTTCAGTCTTTGAGACTGCTCATGAAGGTATAACTCTTCAGAAAGATGGGGAATTTATACTTCTAAATATTGCTTTTGCAAATATGTTCGGATATGAATCAATTGAAGAAGTAATAAACATTGATCCACTTGAGTTTTATCATGAGGGCGATAAAGAGAAAGTACTAGAAGATTATGATGGTTTTATAAGTGAAAATATAAAACCGGTAAAGAATATCTATAGAGGGAAAAAGAAAAATGGTGATGTGATTCTTATTGAAAAGGGAACTAAAAAATTCTCTACCAGCAATGGAAATTATATCTCAGAGTCGTTTATAGATATTACCCAACAGCAAAAATATCAAGATGCACGTAGAGAAACTGAAGTAAAAAATAGGAGCATTAAAGAAAATATTTATAAAACAAGAGTCTACTGAAAGGTAGGCTTTTATACGTTTACAGATTTTAAGGTGAAATAAACAGATTTCCCCACATACATATACTAATACTAAAACATATACCTATACTAAAACAG
>CBDUTO010000139.1:0-10900 GCA_965370315.1 uncultured Melioribacteraceae bacterium | reverse complement strand
ATACAAACTTAAAGTGAAACTTATTCGTGTTTAGAAATTCAGCAAACCCTATTTAGGAACTAGCTACTAACTACTGATTACTAAGTATTGATTTACACTATCTGCTACATTTCTACCTTCATTAATAGCCGTTACAACGAGTGATTGACCTCTACGCATATCACCTGCTGTAAATATGCCGTCAATATTAGTCATATACTTATCATTTGCTATAACATTGCTTCTTTTGTCTGTAGCAATTTGTAGTTCATCTATCAAATTATTTTTTACTGTTCCCAAAAATCCAAGAGCGAGTATTACTAAATCAGCTTCAATCAGAAATTCAGAATTTGGTATTTCTGTCATAGGACGTCTTCCAGTTTTGGGATCAGGGAATCCAAATTTCAGTTTTACAACTTTTAATTTTTCTACTTTTCCATCTTTACCAACAAACGCTTTTGTCATTACTGCAAATTCTCTTTCACACCCTTCTTCTATGGAAGTCGAAACTCTATCCACCAAAGCCCACTCTGGCCAAGGGTTATTTTGGCCTCTCTCATTTGGGAATTGTGGCATTAACTCTAAATTGACAACTGATTTTGCCTCTTGTCTAAATGAAGTTCCAATACAATCTGAGCCAGTATCACCTCCGCCAATAACAACTACGTTTTTACCATGGGCTGATATTTCTTCATCTACAAAACTTCTATTTCCGTTTCTTCTATTTTGTTGCTTCAAGAAATCCATTGCGAAGTGTATTCCTTCAAGGTCTCTACCTTCAACAGGTAAATCTCTTGGTTCTTCGGCTCCTCCACAAAGTACAACAGCATCAAAATCTTTTTGTAATTCAGATAGAGAAATATCTTTTCCAATATTACAATTTGTTTCAAACGCAACGCCTTCTTCTTTCATTAAATCAATTCTTCTCTCAACAACACTTTTGTCTAATTTATAATCTGGAATTCCAAGAGCAAGTAACCCCCCAAGGACTTCATTTTTTTCAAATAGTGTAATAGAATGTCCAAATTTATTTAACTGATCTGCTGATGCAAGTCCAGCTGGTCCTGAGCCAACAATAGCAACGCTTTTACCTGTTCTTTTTTCTGGTGGATTTGGTTTAATGACGCCGTTTTCAAAAGCTCTTTCAATTATTGATTTCTCAATATTTTTGATTGTAACTGCCGGTTTATTAATACTAACGACACATGAGTTTTCACAAGGAGCAGGACAAACTCTTCCAGTAAATTCTGGAAAATTATTTGTGCTTAACAATCGTTTTGCAGCATCTTCCCATTTATCTCGATAAACCAAATCATTCCATTCGGGTATTAAATTATCAACGGGACAACCAGATTGACAAAATGGTATTCCGCAATCCATACATCTTGCACCTTGAGATTTCAACTCTTCATCTGTAAGTGGTTGCAAAAATTCATTGTAGTGTTTAATTCTATTCTCAACACTCTCTTTTTTAAGTTCCAATCTATCGTATTTCAAAAATCCTTTCACTTCACCCATATGCTTATTCCAATTTTTCTTTCAGTTAACATATTTATATTTTCTATTTTTCTATAAAATCTTCTGTCATTCCCGCACGTTTTAAGCGGGAATCATTTACTTCATGAGATTCCCGAAAAAAACATTCGGGAATGACATTTTGATTTCGACAACTCATTTTTCTTTTATAGTTAATTAGTGTAAAAGCAAACAATCTGTTTTAACTTTAGCTCACTTTCAACTTATAACTTTCTTTTCGACTACTCTTCTATAATCAGTAGGATATACTTTAATAAATTGCTTTAAAGACTCGTCCCAGTTATCTAATATTCCTTTAGCAACACTACTTTTTGTGTAACGTTTGTGATTTTCAATTAATGATTTTAACTCAGTAATATCTTCATCATTTTCTATATCAAATAATTCAACCATTTCTGGATTATAAAGCTTTTTGAAGTTATTTGATTTATCCCAGATGTAAGCTATTCCTCCACTCATTCCAGCAGCAAAGTTTTTACCAACATCACCAAGTACAACAACTCTACCACCAGTCATATACTCGCAACCATGATCTCCAATACCCTCAACAACTGTATTTGCTCCACTATTTCTTACAGCAAACCGCTCCCCTGCTTGACCTCGAATATACATCTCCCCTTCAATTGCACCATACAATATTACATTTCCAACAATTATATTTTCTTCAGGAGCAAACGTTGAATCTTTTTGTGGAATCACTATAATCTTACCACCAGATAAACCTTTGCCTACATAATCATTTGTATCACCTTCGAGAGTAAATGTAATTCCGTGTGCTAAAAATGCTCCAAAACTCTGACCGGCAGTTCCAATAAAATCTATCTTAATAGTATCGTTTGGTAATCCTTCCATATTGTATTTTTTTGCAATTTGCGAACTCAGCATTGTACCCACTGTTCTATGAGTGTTATTTATATCAACACTAAATTGAACAGGTGCTTTATAATTCAGAGCTTTTCTACAAGCTGAAATAAGTTTATTATCTAATGCATATTCTAATTCGTGATCTTGGTTCTGTGCATGACGTACAAATGTATTGTGTGGTACATCTGGGCGATGAATCACAGTTGTAACATCAAGTCCTTTTGCTTTCCAATGGTTTGTAACTTCTGAAGCTTCAAGTAAATCAACACGACCAATCATTTCGTCAAAAGTTTTGAAGCCAAACTCTGCCATAATTTCACGAACCTCTTCGGCAACAAAATTAAAGAAGTTAATAACATGAGCTGGTTTACCGTTAAACATTTTTCTTAATTCAGCATCTTGAGTTGCAATACCAACGGAGCAAGTATTTAGATGACAATTACGCTGCAGCACACACCCCATAGATACAAGTGCTGAAGTAGCAAATCCAAATTCATCTGCTCCAAGCAATGCAGCTATGGCAACATCTCTACCAGTTTTAAGTTGTCCATCTGCTTGAATTCTAACACGCTCTCTAAGATTATTCATTATCAAAACTTGTTGAGTTTCTGCAAGCCCTAATTCTAAAGGGAGTCCAGTGTTTTTGATTGATGTTTGCGGTGATGCTCCAGTTCCGCCATCAAATCCACTAATTAAAATATGATCTGCTTTTCCCTTTGCTACACCAGCTGCAATTGTACCTACTCCAACTTCCGAAACTAGTTTAACACTTATATCTGCATCTGGATTTGCATTTTTTAAATCATGAATTAATTGCTTTAAATCTTCGATAGAATAAATATCATGATGCGGAGGTGGTGAAATTAATCCAACACCAGGAGTAGTTCCGCGAGTCTTTGCTATCTCTTCTGATACTTTATGACCTGGTAGCTGTCCTCCCTCACCAGGCTTTGCACCTTGTGCCATTTTAATCTGAATCTGGTCAGCATTAACAAGGTATTCTATTGATACCCCAAATCGGCCTTGTGCAACCTGTTTAATTCTACTTCGTTTCCAATCACCATTTTCTTCCTTAGTGAAACGAGCTTTATCCTCACCACCTTCGCCAGTATTTGAGTATCCACCAATCCTATTCATAGCTACAGCAAGAGTTTCATGCGCCTCTTGTGAAATAGAGCCATAACTCATTGCTCCAGTTGCAAATCTTTTTACAATTTTTATTACTGGTTCAACTTCCCAAATATCAATTGGCTTTCTTTTCCTAAATTGTAAAAGACCTCTTATGGATGAAAGATTCTCACTTTTACTATTAATGAGATGTGAATATTCCTTAAATTTTGAATAACTACTATTTCTAACAGCCTGTTGAAGAAGCATTATTGTATCTGGATTCCACTGATGATACTCACCTTTAGAAGTCCATTTGTAATTACCACCTGTTTCTAACATATCATCATTAACTTTTCTCTCTGGAAAAGCTATTGCATGTCTTCGTAATACTTCCTCGGTAACTATCTTTATTCCAATACCTCCAATACGTGATGGAGTAGCTGTAAAATACTTTTTAATTAATTTATTACTTAAACCAACAGCTTCAAATATTTGTGCAGAAGTGTAAGATTGAATTGTGGATATTCCCATTTTGGAAGTAATTTTAAACAATCCTTTTCTAATAGATTTTAGATAATTCTTCTCAGCTGTCTTATAATCTTTAACCTTTATGTTTTCATTTTCTAATTCATTGTTTATAATTTCAAATGCGAGATAAGGATTAACAACATTTCCACCATATCCAAGAAGTGTTGCAAAGTGATGCATTTCACGAGCTTCACCAGTTTCAATAATTATACTCGTTAATGTACGTGTTCCCTTCTTGGTCAAATAGTGATGCAATCCGGAAGAGGCAAGTAACGAAGGTATAGCAACCTTATCTTTTCCAACTCCACGGTCTGAAAGTATTATTATTGAGTACCCTTCTTTTATTGCTTTATTCGCTTCATGAAAAAGTGCTTTTAATCTTCTCTTAATCCCACTTAATTCATCACTTTTATTAAATAGAATTGAAAGTGTTATTGATCTAAATTTGGTATCAGTTATATTTTTAATTTGCTCTAATTCACTATTTGTAATTACCGGACGTGGTACGCTCAATCTTTTTGCCTGCCCAGGAGTTTCCTCTAATAAATTCCCTTCTGCACCAAGTAGAACTTCCTGACCCATAACTACTTCCTCTCGGATAGGATCAATTGGGGGATTTGTTACTTGGGCAAATAGTTGTTTAAAATAACTAAATAGCAATTGTGGTTTTTCACTTAGCACAGCTAAAGGTGTATCGGTTCCCATAGCACCAGTTGCTTCAACTCCATTTTCAAACATTGGAGCTAGAATTGTTCTCACTTCTTCATGTGTGTATCCAAAAGCTTTTTGTTGTGTTAATATTGTATCATTACCAAATTCAAATTTATTTTCAACTTTTTTCAATGATGAAAGCTCAAGCATATTCTCTTTTACCCAAGCGGTATAAGGCTTTTGCGTTGAATATTTTTCTTTTAACTCATCGTCTTCTATTATCCTACCTTCTTGAGTATCAATAATAAATATTTTCCCAGGTTGTAGTCTCCCTTTGCTCTCAATATCTTTATTTGCGACGGGTAATGTTCCAGCTTCGGATGCCATAATAATTCTACCATCCTTTGTCTTCCAATACCTTGCTGGTCTTAATCCATTTCTATCCAATATTGACCCGATATAACGACCATCTGTAAATGCCACAGAAGATGGTCCGTCCCAAGGTTCCATTAGTGATGAATGGTATCTATAGAATCCTTTCTTCTGCTCATCCATATTTTTGTCACCTTCCCATGCTTCAGGTATTAACATCATTAATGCATGAGGTAAAGGTCTTCCACTAATAACAAGTAGTTCCAAAGCATTATCAAGTGTTGCTGAGTCACTTCTACTTGGGGCAACTATTGGATAAACACTTTTTAATTGATCACCAAATTTCTTACTCTTAAATTGGTGTTCCCGTGCATTAAATCTATTAACATTTCCACGCAGAGTATTTATTTCACCATTGTGAGCAAGCATTCTGTATGGATGAGCAAGTGACCAAGTTGGGAAAGTATTAGTACTATATCGAGAGTGAACAAGTGCAATGGCCGATTCAACTTCAGGCTTCTGCAAATCGAGAAAATATGTTCTTAACTGGATTGCCCTTAACTGTCCTTTATAGATTAGAGTTTTACTAGATAAAGAACAGATATAGAAATAATGTTTCTGTGGAATCTCAGTTTTATCAATTTTTAACCAAATCTTTTTTCTAATAATATAAAGCTCTTTTTCAAACTCGTCTTTATTAGTATTTTTTCCACGAGCAATTAGTGCATGCTTCATTACTGGTTCAACTGATTTTGCAGTCTCCCCAATTTCACTATTATCAGTAGGTACATCCCTCCAACCTAAAAATTTCTGACCACCACGATTAACTTCATGTTCAAACATAGTCTCTAGAATATGTCTATCCTCTGGTAATCTGGGTAGAAATACAAGACCAGTAGCATAATCTCCTATTGCTGGTAATTCAATATCACGGTATTCACATTCAGCTCGTAGAAACATATCTGGAATTTGAATTAAAATACCAGCTCCATCACCAGTATTTGGGTCAGATCCAGTTGCACCTCTATGCTCCATATTCTCTAAAACTGTAATTGCATCAGAAACAATTTGATAAGAAGGATTTCCTTTTATATCTGCCACAAAACCAACACCGCAACTTTCATGCTCTGTATTAGGATTATATAATCCAACTGCTTCTGGGAAGAATTGGTTATTCTTCATCTATTTTTCTCCCTTAAATATTTTAGTACATGCATTTTAATTTAGTATAAAATAGGATTATTTCTTAATTATGCAAATGTTTTTTGCATATTTACTTATTTACATAGGTTTTACCACTCATATAACTTATTTTTTATGGATTTTTATACATAGTGCATGACTAGGTTCACCTTCAACTTAATAAGAATATATAATATTTTTCTAACAGGAGGCTTCGGGGTAGAAAAGAAAAGAATTGAATATCACTTCAATTTATCTGTTTGGGAATTTATCTTAATACACTTTCAATTTGTCTTTTATAAGTGTTACCAATAGGCAAGTTTTTGCCTTCAATAACAACTTTATTGCTTTGAACTTCTTTAATAAAATTTAATGAAATAATAAATGATTTATGAATGCGTAGAAATTGATCCTTTGGTAATTTTCTCTCAATTTCTGACATCTTTTCTGAAACTAATAACATTTTTTTATCTGTGAATACTTTAATATAATTTCCACATCCTTCAATATATTTTATTTTATCAAATTGAATTTTATGTGTTATCTTATCAGCTTTTAGAAAGATAAATTCTTCATCTTTATCAATGTTTTCGATTAAATAACTTGACATTTTATTATAGTTTGGAAAATCTATTTTATGAATTGCTTTCACAAATCGTTCAAACGAAATAGGTTTTAGTAAATAATCAGAGACCGAATACTCGTACCCTTCCAAAGCATATTCGGAAAAAGCTGAAGTTATAATAACCTTTGGTGGATTAGAAATTGTTTTTAAAAATTGTATTCCTGTTAAACCTGGCATTTTTATATCTAGAAACATCAAATCAACTCTGTGATCACGAAGAAATGAAATTGCCTCAATTGCATTATAGCAATTTTCTACAAGTTCTATATATGCAATCTTTGAAATATACTTTTCAAGTATATTGTGAGCTAGTGGTTCGTCATCAATAATTATTGTTTTTATTTTCATGTGTCTATAATCCAAGCGTCATTGCGAATCCCGCTCTTTGGGATGCAGCAATCTGCAACAGATTACTTCGTCGTTCAAAAAATGAACTCCTCGCAATGACATTTCTTATAATCATTCCTGTGTTCCGCCTTGCATGATGAATATCTTATATTTCCAGCACAAGATTTATTTCAAAAGTAAAACCATTATTTAGTATTTCCAACTTATGTTTATTTGGATACAATAACTCTAATCTCTGCTTTATGTTTTCCAATCCATTTTTTGTTGATAAAGAATTATTTGCATCTAATTTTGTATAATTTTTATTAGAAGTGCTAAATGTAATTTTATCATTAGAACTACATAGTTCAATTTTAGTTTCAAGTTTTCCATTTTCTGGGTTAACACCATGCTTAAAAATATTTTCTAAAAATGGTAAAAATAGCATTGGTGCTATTTTCATTTTAGAGAAGTCACCTTCAGAATTAAATTCAATTATACTATTATCTCTCAACCTTATTTTTTCCATATCAATGTAATCGTTAATAAACTTTATTTCATCCTCAAGATCTACTTCACTCTTTTTTGAACTGTCAAGTATATACCTCATTAAATCAGAAAGTTTTAGAATTACTGTAGGTAATTTTTTATTTTCATCTAAACTTAGTGAGTAAATATTATTTAATGTGTTAAACAAAAAGTGTGGATTTAGCTGCCCTTTTAATGAATTAAGCTCTGCCTCAACTTGCTTTGTTTCCATTTTATGATATCTAACTTGGTTGTAATATCCTTGTGCAGTAAACTTAATTGATGTTGAAATGATGAGCAATAAAAATATATCAATCGAGACTTGATAACCGTTGCTCTGCAATCCAAACAATTTCACAAAAATGTAATACCCTAAAAATCCATTACCAAAAGTTAATACGAATAGCCAAAAAATATATAGAAAGTACTTTGCTTTATTAAAATATTTACTTAGAATGAAAAAATGCTCATAAATTGGCTTCATCATGAATAAAAGCATACTTAACGATATACCTAAAGCTGTATATAATTTTTGATTAAGAGCTATTGCAATCATTAGAATTACAAAAAAGATATAAACCCAAAAATAGATGTGATTTGCTATAGAATTCTTAAAAAATTTCTTATTTATTTTAAATTTATTCATAAACTAATTTCTAATAATATATCTATAAATTCAAATTATTATGACGAACGATGTTTATCAGTATACAAATCATTTTGTCATTTCTCACCATACCTATATCATTCTATTCTGAAAATCATATTTACATAGTTTATAATTGCAATGAAAATAATAATAAATACCAATAATTGGAGAAAATTAAATGCAATTAATTACTAAGCTAGCTTCATTTCTAATTTTAATTATTTTAAGTCTCTTTTATTCAAACACATCTTTATATGCTCAAGAAAATGAAGTTCCACTGGTGACATACTTTAATGAAAATTTTTCTAATACTAATCTACTGGAAGATCTAGACTTTATTGTTGGCAAAATTGAGGATAAGGCTTTTAATAGAAACCCTTTTAATTTTGTAGAAAAAGATGATTTTTACAAACAATTTGAAATTGTGAAAAGCTACATAACCTCTAAAGAAAATTTAACGAGAAAAGAGTTTTACAATATGGTCGGTCCTTTATTATCAATGGTAAAAGATGATCATGCTAGTATAAGAATTTCGGGTAACTGGAAGAAAAATGTACTAAAACGAAATTTTAGTAAAGAGAACATTGTCCTTCCCCTATCAATTCTTATTTCTGACAATAATTGCTATGTTGTTGCAAGTGATACGCTTCCAATTAAATCAAAAGTAATCTCTATTAATGATATCCCAATGAATGAAGTGATACTGACATGCAATCAGTATGTTAATACCAATGAATACTGTGCTGTTAAAAAGAATATGATGACTATGTTTAATTTTCCTAAGAATGCAGCTGAATTATGGTCAGTATATGGATTTGAAGATAATGTAACAATCAAATATATTCCATTTGGCGATACTAAAGAAGAGAATCTTACAGTGAAATTACATAAAATGAATGATAAATCTTTCATTCAAAACTATAAAATAGTGCCAATAAAAATGACCAAGCAACCCAAATTAGAGTTTAGAGAAGAAACAGCAATTCTCACCTTGCCTAGTTTTAGGATGGGAAGAAAAATGGATGAGTCTATAAAAAATAGTGTTACTTTTTTCAATAAATCTTTTGAGGAGATAAATAAAACAAAGCCAAAAAATTTAATTATTGATATTAGTAATAATTTAGGTGGAAGTGAAATTGTAGGTTTAACTCTTTTAAATTATATCTATAAAAACAAATATAAAGGAACATTATATCAAGATGCAAAAACACCCTCTGCAATAATTGATAGCTTTATTGTGCCAATATTGGGCGAAGGTATCAAAGATGAAATTAACGCCAATTTCTATAATGGCAACGTTTATTTACTAATTAGCGGAATGACTTTCTCAGCTGCTGCTAGATTTGCAGATATTTTTAAAACATATTCAATAGGTGAAATAATTGGACGAGAAACTAAAGCTTTTAGAACACATTATGGTGAAGTAAAATGGCACACGTTGCCAAACACTGAACTTAGCTTAAGAATCTCATCCAAATTTTTTGTCTCTGCATCTGGAGATAAAAAACCACATGGAATTATTCCAGACCATAAAATTAATTATAATAATGTAAATGACTTGTTTGATAGATTCGGTGCTAATTTTTTACTTGAGAAAGCACTAGAATATGTAGATAGCAAATAACTGAATACTGACAATCTGTAGATACAATAAAATATTTATGAACAGAGTACTAGGAACCAAAATGAGAACAATGATTATTATTCTATTTGTATCCTCTTTTATGTTTGCACAAAAAATTACGGTTGGAACAGCTTATCAAAGAAGCGAGCTAAATGAAAGCATGGGTCTATCCATTTCACCAGAAGTAATAACATTCAACAACCGCAAAGTTATTTTTAGATTACATGCTGGTTATTTTTTAGGTTCAAATTTAAACTATAATACTATTTTTAATTCTTATTCCAGATACGAATTTGGATTTGAAAGTAAAAACACGATGTTAACTGGAAAAACGTTTTTTAATCACATAAGCATTGGTTATAATTTTAGGAACAATAAATTTACAAGTAATGATTCTGGTTGGATCTTTTCTTTTGGTCTGGGAACTAGATTCTTACAAACACTTTCAATTATTACTAAATATGTCTGGAATAATGAGAGTGGAATTAGAATTGTTTTAGAATATGATATGTTCTAAGAATAGCATATAAGTTTTTATCTTAGTTTAAACCTCAGAGCATCACGCGTGAGGCTAATTGCCACGTGTTTGAACCAAATTACTTTGATGTTGAACAAAAGAACCTTACGGTTGAACCTTTTTGCTTCAACGTTTAGGTTTTTTGCCTCGAGAATGAGGCTCTGAGTACAACTTTAGGCTTGGAACTCCGATGTTGGGGCTCTGAGCATCAAACTTGTCTCTTTTAGTGACAAAATGGCAAACCCACCCAACCCATCCCTTAAAAATGGAGGGGCTTATTTAGTCAATCCTTAAAAAGCCCAGTTATATATTTTTGTATTATTTAGATTTCCCCAAAACTCAAAAATGCTTGCTATTTTGGAATATATAAAAAGCGTTAATTTTTTAGATTCTCTATTCATCCACTTT
>CBDUTO010000138.1:0-11179 GCA_965370315.1 uncultured Melioribacteraceae bacterium | reverse complement strand
CCCTTTCTTATCTATCAACTGCACAGTAAGCACTATCCGATTTCCAAATTTTTGTTAAAGCTTCGGACCTCGATAACACCTCTCCCCTCTTCTCTATCAATAAGTTTAGAAGTTGGTTTTCTTTAGAGGTTAATTTATTAATTGAACCATTAACTCCAAGACTGCGTTTGGAATAGTTATACTGATACTTTCCTATTTGAACAATTTCATGAGATCTGTTTTCATCTTTATGTTTTAATCTTTTAAGTATTGCCCCAATTCTGTATAGTAGTTCTTCCATGCTAAAAGGTTTAGTGATATAATCATCTGCCCCTATTTTAAATCCTTCTATCTTATCTTCTTGGAGAGATTTTGCCGATAGGAATATTATCGGAATCTTTTCATCAACTTCTCTAATTATTTTTGCAAGAGTAAAACCATCCATCTTTGGCATCATAATATCCAAGATTAAAAGATCTAATTCCAATTTTTGGAAGCTCTCTAATCCAGATTCTCCATTTGTAGCAAGAGTAACGTTATAGTCCTTTACTTCGAGGAACTCTTTCAACAGTCCACCAAGATTTGGATCATCTTCTACTAAAAGTATTTTAGGTTTGTTTTTCATCGCGTTCTAACTTACATGTCATTACGAGAAATCCGTTCTTTGGATGAAGATGTAATCTGTTGTAGATTGCTTCAACTCAAAGACCGAGTTTCGCAATGATTGTAATTCATTTATTTAAACACTAATTTCATTCGGCAAAAATATTACAAATGTACTTCCAACATTTAATTTACTATCAACTCTAATAGTTCCATTATGTGCTTCAACTATTCTTTTTACATAACTCAGACCAATTCCATTTCCTTTAACATTGTGGATATTCCCTGTTTGTACTCTATAAAAAGTGTCAAATATTTTTTGCTGGTCAATCTTTTTTATTCCAATGCCTTTATCAGCAACGGATATTTCAATTCCATTTGCTACAGGCATTAAACTAATTACAATTTCGACCTTATCATTTGAATATTTAATAGCATTATCGATTAAGTTGTTAAGGATATTTGTAATATGGAAAAGATCAACTTTAGTCTTTATCAAACCATTTGAATGATCAGTAAAAGAAATATCCACCTCTGAATTTCTAACTTTTGTATTATTAATTATTTCAACAATTAGCTCACTAATTATTACTGAATCTAACTTCAGTTCAATTTCACTCTTTTCAAAAGCAGCTGTATTCAAAAGAGTTTCCACAAGTTGAGTGAGTTTTTTATTCTCTTCTCCAATAATTTTGGAATAACGTTTAACAGAATCTTTCTGCACAAGTAGCTTTGGTTCAGCAAGCGCTTCGGAGGCTAATGATATAGCAGATATAGGAGTTTTGAACTCATGTGTAATATTATTTATTAAATCATTTTTTACTTCTGTAACCTTTTTTTGCTCCAAAAACATTTTTACTGTCTTTACATAAACAAAAACTATTACGAAAATAAAAAGCAACGAGAGTGCAAACATAATCCAAATAGATTTTAGAATAAGCTTAAATGTATTTGGAATATGGAATTTTAACATCAATGAATTTGAAAATATATCATGAGGTGATAATAGCTTGGAATAATTGGAATAAAGTAATTGATTCTTGTTTGCCCCCTGTTTGAGTATTAGGAAATCTTTCTCCCCTTTGTTTATAACACCAAAATAATACTCTATCTCTAATCCACTCTCCAATAATTCAGAACTAATAAGTGAATCAACTAATTTTTCATCTAATTTGCTTGTAAAATAATTCTCCTTTTTAAAGGAAGTCATATCTTCCAAGACTTCCGTAATCAGATGTTCCTTATTAAACTTAAGGGTATCTATCTTCAATAGTTTTTCATTCTTGGAATGTTTTTCACTTGCGTGCACTTTTACAAATCTCTTTACAATTTTCACTCCAGTTTCATTTTTGCTTTCTCCATCGTTATCATTTACCTCATCAGTAACTTCAACATTAATTTCAATTTTATGTCCATCTAAAATCATTTCATGCTCTTCAGAACCATAAGTTAAGAAAACAACTTTATTAGAATCCTTTGACTGAATATTATTTTCAACCCAAACCACACTCCCATTTTCACTACTCACCTTTTCTATTAGAATATTTGCAGTTCTATCTTTTTCCAATTTCAACACAACATTTGAAAGCACATTGTTTATTGTTGAATCAAATCTGACCTCTTCCATCTCAATAGTTTTAATACTCCAAAAAATTTGGAGGATAATTAATCCAATAAGTGCTAAGGTCATTACTGAAACTAATATTTTAATTTTGTTTTTTTTCATTTACAAATAATTTTTTCCTTTTAAAAGATGTCTCTCAAAGAGTATATCCGACATGACCTTATGTATGTCATATCGAAGGAGTATGCTTTTACGACTGAGATATCTCCCAATAGATTAATAATCCAATTCTGTGTCTGGTTGAATATCCTCTTTTCATGAACCTAATTTACTTATTCCAATGCTTCAATTCCTTCTATTTAACATTTTTTAACATTTATTAGGAATACTTTAACAATTTGTTTCTTCTTAACACAATATCTTTAGGATAATAAAATTTACAATCAATCACAGGAGATTAAATGAAAAATCTAAAACTAATTATTGCTTTACTATTATTTGTTTTCATTACAACAAATGCTCAGTCAGATGAAACAAAAGAGAAACTTAAAAACCTTGAGGGAGATGTAACTAAAATCACAATAGAAACAGAAGATGGTGAGATTGAAATAACTGGTGAAGATGCTGCTGTTCTATTAAAAAGAATGAAAGCTAAAAAGCACTTTATTATTAAAGAACTAAAACATTGTGATTCTGACAAAGATGGAAAAGTAATGTTCTTTAAGAAGGGTGAGCATGGTAGAGATATTACAATAGATCTAGATATTGATATTGATGATGGAGAAAAAGTTGTTGTAATTAAAAAAACTATTGATGGCAAAGAAGTTATTGAGGAATACAAAGGCGACGAAGCTGAAAAATTTCTACTTAAGCATTCTGGAGGAAAACACGGTAATAAGTTCATTTCTGAAGATGGCGAAATACATGTAGTTGTAGGAATGGACGATGACGATTTGCATTGGATTTCTGAAGGCGACCATAAAGAGATTAAGAAAAAAGTAAATGTTGAAGTAGATGATGGTATAAAAACAGTAACAATTACTACAACAGACGATGGCAAAGAAAGTGTTAAAGTATATACTGGCGACGAAGCTGATGAATACTTAGAAATAATGGAACATGGAAAGAAAATGAAAATCCATATTTCTGAAGATGGTGATAAAAAAGTAATGAAGACGAAAGTTATAATCATTGAAAAAGATGATGACGACGATGATGAACATGAAAGTTCGGATGATGATAGTGATGAACACGAAGATTCTGATAACGACTAAATAAAGCACGTCAGTCATAACAATGTTTGAATAGGAGATGTCATTCCCACATGTTTTTAGTGGGAATCTCCTTCCATTGCAGACGATTCCCGATTAAGGCATTCGGGAATGACATTAAAAGTATATTATTCCTCTTTCAACTCCACAATTATTATTCTATTTTTGCTGAGATAAAATTAAATGATGCAATGATAGAGATAAAAAACCTACACAAAAATTTCGACAACAATTCTGTTTTACAAGGAGTTGATTTACAAATAAATCAAGGTGAAACCCTTGCTATTATTGGTCCTAGTGGATGTGGAAAAAGCGTTTTGCTAAAACACATTGTTGGTTTGCTTAAGCCTGATGAAGGCTGTGTTTGTATTGAAGGAAAAAACATTGATGATTTAAACGAAAATGAGCTTTACGATATTCGTAAACTATTTGGATTTCTATTTCAAGGTGCTGCTCTTTTTGATTCAATGACAATTGAAGAAAACATAGCACTACCACTAATTGAAAATAATTACAACTTATCACAATCTGAACTTGATAAAATAGTTGCTGAAAAGCTTGAACTCGTTGGTCTTCCCGGAATTCAAAAGAAGAAGCCATCCGAACTCTCTGGTGGAATGAAAAAACGTGTGGGGCTTGCAAGGGCTCTAGTTACAAATCCTAAATACATTCTATACGATGAACCCACCACTGGACTTGATCCAATTATGTCAGACTCTATTGATGAACTTATTGTGCATCTAAATAAAAAAGTTAATGTTACATCAATTGTGGTAACACACGATATGTTTAGTGTTAAAAATGTTGCCGATAAAGTTTCTATGATGCACAATGGAAAAATTTATTTTTCTGGAACTTATGACGAAGTATTGAATAGTAAAGATAGTGTAATCCAAAATTTTGTAAAGAGAACAGTGGTATAATAAGTGGATGTCATTGCGAGCATCTTTTGCGAAGCAATCTACAGCAGATTGCCACGTCGTTCAAAAAACGAACTCCTCGCAATGACAATATTTCTCAAACCAATTCATCAAAATATTTTTAAGTAAAAAAGATTTTCACAGGTTAAATACATGGCAAAATTAAAAGTAAAGTTTGTTTGTTCAAGTTGTGGATACGAAACCCTTAAATGGCTTGGTAAATGTCCAGAATGCGAAGAGTGGAATACGTTTTCAGAAGAACTTGTTGATAATAAGAAATCTACAAATATCTCTTCAACAACGGTAAATGTTGTTAAACTTGATGAGATTGTTGAAACAAATGAGAAAAGAATTGAAACTAATATTTCAGAATTTGATAGAGTACTTGGAAATGGGTTTATGCAAGGCTCTGTTGTTCTAATTGGTGGCGATCCTGGAATTGGTAAATCTACATTAATTATGCAAGCTGCGGCATCAATTGAAGGGACTGTCCTATATGTAAGTGGGGAGGAATCAACAACTCAGCTAAACTTGCGTGCAAAAAGATTGAAGCTAAACACAAGTAACTTTTACGTGCTTGCTGTTACAGAGATGGAGTTAATTGAATCGGCAATTGCTAAAATCAATCCAGATGTTGTTATGATTGATTCAATACAAACAATGCAACGATCTGATTTAGATAATGCTCCGGGTACTGTAACTCAAATTCGTGAATCAGCAAACCATATAATTCAACTTGCAAAAAGTAAAAATTTTGTAGCTGTCCTAGTTGGGCATATTACTAAAGAAGGCTACATTGCTGGCCCAAAAATTTTAGAACATATGGTTGATACAGTCCTACAATTTGAGGGAGAGCAAAATCATAATTACAGAATTTTGCGCTCACTTAAAAATAGATTTGGTGGAACAAACGAAATTGGCATTTTTGAAATGCACGATGATGGCTTAAGCGAGGTGAAAAATCCGAGTGAGATATTTTTAAGTGAACATTCCAACGATACAACAGGCTCTGTAATTACTGCAACAATTGAAGGGAGCCGTCCAGTTTTGCTTGAGGTACAAGCACTTGTTACGCCATCCAACTATGGCAATCCGCAACGTGTTGCTACCGGATTTGATTACAAACGCCTCTCAATTCTACTTGCTGTTTTGGAGAAACGTGTTAAGCTACGTTTATCATCAGCAAATGTATTCTTAAATATTGCTGGTGGATTAAAAATTATGGAGCCTGCTGCTGATTTAGCAGTTTGCTGCTCAATTGCATCTAGCTTTAAAGACAAACAACCCAACGAAGGTTTTGCCGCAATTGGTGAAGTTGGTCTTGGTGGCGAGATACGTGGTGTTAGTCAAATAGAAAAACGAATTCAAGAAGCCGAAAAGTTAGGACTTACTTCTATCTTAATACCTAAAACAAACTACAAAACTGTTAAAGGAAAATATTCCATAAATGTAATTCCAGTAAAAAATGTTTTTGATGCACTGGTTGAAATTATGGGCTAAACTACTATTTATGAAATCCTTGTCGCAACTTAAAATATTGGAATATACTAAGTTGAGTTAAAGAGAAATGAAATTTTGAAAAATCTATTTATGAAAATCAAACAACAACTAGAAAAATATGCTACCGGAAGGAATGTACTATTTCTATTTCTATTAACGCAAATAATATATTTCCTAATGTTGCTTTATACTATACCGAACTTAATGCATTATGCAAATGGTATGAAAATATTAGATATGCAACCAACTGGCTATAGTGCTGAGTTTGCAAGATCTCTATTTAATCAACTAGGAGAAAATGGGAGAGATTATTACTTGTACAGACAAATACCTTTGGATATGGTATACCCATTTTTATTTGCTGTTTCATATTCTATATTACTAACCTACTTATTTAAAAAAAGTTTTAAACCAGAAAGCAAACTTCATTATCTAAGCATTATACCATTATTTGGTGGTTTGTTTGATTACTTCGAAAATATTGGAATAATTATTATGCTATCAATTTATCCAAATTTCTCAATTAATCTGGCTAACGTGACAAATATATTTTCACTATTAAAAAGTTTTAGCACCACACTATTTTTTATATTATTGATTATTGGAATATTTGGTTTTACTATTAATAAGGTTAAAAATTTACAAAGGCGCATGTAACCATTTGCTAAAGAACACCCACCCAACCCCTTGTACACTTAACGTGTTTTAACGTTGCTCGGCTGAGTGCCAACACCATTACTCAGCATTTTACCTCCCCCACTCTTTTATAGTAGCACTCAATAATTGGCATTTCAGTTTTGATATCTAAATCATTTTTTTTAAGTTAAGCGAGTTAAACATCTAGTTTAGTTACAAAGAGGAAGGGTTTGATGGGAATTGATTTATATATGTTTTTTACTAAAAGACTAAGATTGTTAGAACGATGAGATTGAGAGAATATTATCACCCAAATGTTGCATGATAACGTTCCTTTCATTAAATATATAATGCAAGTTGTAAGCCATTGATTTATATTGATTAAAAGAGTTTTATAGAAAATAAAACTGGTTGTTAGTTCTTCAATTTTAGGACTTTTTTTGCAGATCTAACATCCTAAAATCAACATATTGTTGCAGCTTAAATAGTAGTTATATTTACTAAAAATTTATTGACAAATTGTTGGAGTTATTTCTAACAAGGAGGGAACAATGTTGAAAAACAAATTTTATTAAAACTTAATTAAAAACAGTAAAAAGAAAAAAAACAAATTTTCATTGAGCACAATGTACAACAAAAAGACAAAAAATAATCTTTTAAATTTTTTAGGAGAATGTGTTATGAAAAAGATAATTTATTTTTCAGTTTTATTCTTATTTTATTCATTAAATTACTTTGCTCAAAGTAAAACAAGCTTTGTTGAAGGTGAAATAATTATTGAAGTTGAAAGTCCATTTAAAGAAAAACACAAAAAAGATGGTATTATGAAAACCGATAAAGAATGGTTTAATCAGTATTCTGAAAAATATAGGTGCGTTGAATTGGAACCTATCTTTAAGAATGCTAAAGATGGTATTCAAAAATATTATAGAGTAAAGTTCACCGAGAAAGATAAGATTGATCAGTTTGTTAAAAAAATAAATCAAGAAAATGGGTTAATTAAGGCATGGAAAAATAGAAAAATGGAATTTCACAGTAGCAACGACCCACTATTTAGCCAACAATGGGCACTTAGTAAAATCCAAGCAGAGCAGGCATGGAATATTCATTCAGGGGACCCTAGTGTTATTTTAGCCATATTAGACTCTGGGATAGACCTTGGAGACCCAAACTCTGGAAATCCACTAGACCCTCATCCTGATTTAGTGAATAATTTATGGAATATTAATTTACAATATGGAATAAACTTTGTTAATGCAAATATACCTCCATATGATTATGTTTTTCACGGAACACATGTGGCAGGGATTGCAGGGGCAGTAACAAATAATAATATTGGTATTGCTGGAATTGCAGGAGGTGGCTATACAGGAAATGGTACAAAAATATTAGTTGTCAAAGTTGGTGATATTGGTACTGATCAAGCAAATCTAAGTGCTGGTGTTGAAGGAGCTGTTGATGCAGGTGCAAAAGTAATAAATATTAGCATTGGCTATACATATGGATTAGATGACCAAGATGAATCTGCCACTATTTATGAACCACCTGCCTGGTTTGAAGCTGCATTTGACTATGCTGAAGCTAATGATGTTTTGGTTGTAGCATCTATAGGTAATAATAGTGCTGATTTATCAGGAGAAGCATCTATTTATCCAGCTCAGTTCGATAATGTGTTTAGCGTTGCTAGTACGGATGTTTATGATGCAAAAGCAAATAATTCGAATTACGCTAGTTGGTGCGATATAAGTGCACCAGGTGTGGGAATTCTTTCAACTTATCCTAGATATTTGGATGGTGCTCCTCCAACTGGATATACGTACTTAAGTGGTACATCAATGTCAGCACCTTATGTTTCAGGTGTTGCAGCTCTTATTAGGGCTTATGCCCCCGCGGCAGACTTGCAAATGGTACGTGCTATTCTTAAGGGAACAACTGATAATATTGTTGCTCAAAATCTTCTTAATTATAAATTTAAATTGGGGACTGGAAGATTAAACGCATATAAGGCTTTGTTTCTAATAAATAGTCCCCCCACTACTCCACAGAATTTTCAAGTATCATTTCTCCTTAATCAAAATCCTACATTAACATGGAGCGCCAACAATGAAGCAGATTTAAAAGGATATAGAATATTTAAGAAATATACTTCACAAGGCTATACTCATACGGTTAGCGTTTTTACTACAAATACAACTTATTCTGATAATGATTTTATTTCGAATTATATAATTGGTGAAGATATTGTTGAGTATTGGGTTGTAGCCAAAGATATTATAGATAATGTTTCAAATGAAACACAGCATATATCTGGTGACGGCACTAGTTACAATCAGCAAAAAATAGCAATTGAAGAAACAACTGATAACTCAATTAAAACATATATGTTATTTGAAAATTATCCTAATCCATTTAACCCAAGTACAATTTTAAGTTACCAAATACCGAAAAATGGTTTGGTAAGTTTAATCGTTTATAATTCTCTTGGTCAAGTGGTTTCTAAGCTGGTAAATAAACATCAAACAAGTGGAAAATATTCTGTTAAATTTAATGCTGAGAACTTACCAAGTGGTTTATATTTTGTTAAATTAGAGAGTGGTGATTTTATTTCCACAAAAAAAATGATGCTAATTAAATAGAATATTGTTATGAAAAATTTAATGAGTACATACATTTTCTATATTATTCTTTTAATCCTTCCGTCATATTCCTACGGTCAGATTTCAGAAGAATTGTGGGCAAACTATTACGATAACAACAAACAGTACGATAGGTTTAGAAGTGTAAAACAAACAGCCGATAGTAATTTTATTTGTATCGGTAGTTCTTTTGATAATCTATGGTTGGCTAGGGTTGATAAGAATGGTGAATCAATATGGAGTCAAACCGTTAAAATTGATGAAAGTATTACATACGGATATGATGTTTTGGAAGTTGATAATGAATATTATTGCCTTGGCACTTATGATGATGACAACCAGGATGGCTTCGCTGTATTGCTAGTTAAGTACAATAGTGATGGTGAGTTTTTGTGGTCAAAAAGAATAAAACACAAAAATGAAAACATTTTGGTAAGTAGCAGTTATGCAATAAAAATTATAAGTACTTCTGATAGTAATTTTATGGTTATTGCACATAGTTATTTTATTACTGATTCTTTTTCAGACACCGATGTTTGGTTATTAAAATTAGATATGGAAGGAGACACACTTTGGACAAAGAGTTATGATCTAGGTTTTCAATATCGTGAACAATCATATAGTATAGTTGAAACCATTGATGGGGGTTTTGCAATTGTTGGGACAATGCAAACACCCTTTACTTCTCCCTGGGAGGATTTGTTCATTCTGAAAGTCGATAAAAATGGAACAAAGCAATGGCATAAAATATATGGTGGTGCTGGCTATGATGTTGGAGCAGATATTGAACAAACAAGTGATGGAGGTTTTATAGTTGTTGGTAAATATGCACATAATTTCGATTCGGAGAATAATGGCGATTTATGGTTATTAAAAACCGACGCAAATGGTGACACACTCTGGACAAGAACTTACGGAGGAGATAAATCCGAATGGGGAAACTCTATTGAAATAACACCAGATAATGGATATATAATGACTGGTATGACAGAAACTTACGGACCTGGATTCTGGGATGTATGGGTAGTACGCACCGATTCTCTCGGAGATACATTGTGGACAAAAACATTTGGCGATTTAACAATAGATGTGGGGTATTCAATTAACAAAACATTTGACAATGGTTATGTTATTGGTGGTTATGGTGGCTCGTATGTTAGTAATACTTATGACGGGTACATAATGCGTCTTGGACCAGAAAAACCAGTTACCGTAGAAGACAATGAGAATGACTTACCAAATGAGTATAGGTTATATCAAAACTATCCAAATCCTTTTAATCCGACTACTACAGTAGGTTACACGATACCTATAAGTGGTTTTGTTCAATTAAAAGTTTATAATGTTTTAGGTCAAGAAGTAGCCATGTTAGTTAACCAATCTCAAGCAGTTGGAAAGTACTCTACTCAGTTTGATGCTTCAAATCTACCAAGTGGTGTATATTTTTATAAATTAGAGAGTGGTGATTTTGTTAAAGTTAACAAAATGCTATTGTTAAGATAATTTTTAAAACAATGGGGTAAGTAAAATACTTGCCCCTTATAAAACGTAAATATAACCAACCGCTCTAATCAGACCGCCGTTATTCTGGATTGTTTTGTTTTGGGTGGACAAATACTAAGTGTTGAGTTTTTGAAAACTAAATTTGTGTTGACAAAATGTTTTTTACAAAAGGTGTAGAGTATACATTTAAAAATTAAAATCGGCGGCTGTTAAGCGGGAACGCCGTTACGAAGTTAAGTTTGATGCCAGCAATTTAACATCTGGAATATATTTTTATAAAATACAATCTGGAAGCTTTGTTGAAAGCCGTAAGATGCAACTAATTAAATAACGCAGTAAAATTATGGGGTAAGTATATTGCTTGCCCTATAAGACGTAGACAAAACAAGCATTTCACCTCCCCCACTCTTTTATAGTAGCACTTAATAATTGGCGTTTCTGTTTTGATATCTAAACCATTTTTTTTAAGTTACAAGAGTTAAACATCTAGTTTAGTTACCAATGGGAATGGTTTGATGGGATATATTTTAAGCTCCATTTATTTTGAAGATTTTAGATTATTAGAAT